>NZ_CP019702.2:600000-792500 GCF_002005205.3 Rhizobium rhizogenes
CGCACCTCCCGGCATGGTGCCGTGGCACGTCACCTCGGGCATGAATGGCGCGATCATGGTACTGCCGCGCGAGGGCCTGACGGACGGCCACGGCAAGGAGCTTGTTTATGACAAGATCTATTATGTCGGCGAGCAGGACTTCTACATCCCGCGCGACGAGAACGGCAATTTCAAGAAATATGAAAGCGCCGGCGATGCCATGGCCGACACGCTGGAGGTGATGCGCAAGCTGACGCCGACCCATATCGTCTTCAACGGCGCAGTCGGCGCCCTGACCGGGGAACATGCCCTTCAGGCCGCCGTTGGCGAGAAGGTGCTGATCGTCCATTCGCAGGCAAACCGTGATACCCGCCCGCACCTCATCGGCGGCCATGGCGATTATGTCTGGGCGACGGGCAAGTTCCGCAACCCGCCGGATCTCGACCAGGAAACCTGGTTCATTCCCGGCGGCACGGCGGGCGCAGCCTTCTATACCTTCGAGCAGCCCGGCATCTACGCCTATGTCAACCACAACCTCATTGAAGCCTTCGAGCTGGGTGCAGCCGCCCACTTCAAGGTTACGGGTGAGTGGAACAACAGCCTGATGCAGGCGGTGCTCGCCCCCTCGAGCATCTGACACAAATGGGAGCACGCCGCCGCCAGCGGTCGCGGCGCGCTCCCCCTTCTGCTATGCGGCCTGAAAGCAGGCCCGAACTTTGGCGTCTTCTCGACGCAGGCAGGTTCCCATGGGCATTCCCGGCAACAGCCACGTCCCAAATGCCGTCTCGCTTCTTCTCCCGCTCTCGATTGCGACACTGCTGGCAACGGCCATAGGTTTCCAGTCCGGGATCATCCGCAGCGGCATTGATGACCGCGCGGCCATGATGGCTCCACAGGTCGTTACAGTGCCCGCCGGACATTTCACCTACCGGGCGGAGGGCGAATATTTCCGCAATGGTTATGCCGTCGATGGCCCAATGGTCGACGTGGCGATACGGAAGAATCTGACGATCATGAAATATCAGGTATCGAGCGCAGATTATGCACGCTGCGTGGCGGAAGGCGGCTGCCAGCAGCCGGAACCCGGCTTTGCCGCTCCGGTCGGAGGCGAGATACCGGCAACCGGTATCAGCCAGGATGACGCCCACGCCTATGCACAGTGGCTGAGCGAGCGGACAGGCGAGGTTTGGCGCCTGCCGAGCGACGCTGAACTGGCTTTCGCCGCCGGCTCGCTTTTTCCGGATGAGACGCTCGGTGTCGCCGCGGACAGTGAAAACCCGGCTTTGCGCTGGCTGGCGGATTACGAGCGACAGACCAGCCGCAAGGCCTCGGGCAACCCCGTTCCGCAATCCTATGGCAGCTTCGGCGAAAACGAATATGGCCTTGCCGATTTCGGCGGCAATGTCTGGGAATGGACATCCAGCTGCAGCCACCGTGTGACACTCGGCAAGGATGGTGAGGCGATCGATAGCGTCGCCTCCTGCGGCATTCCCGTCGCTTCGGGAAAACACCGGGCGGCGATGAGCGCCTTCGTCAAAAACCCGAAAAGCGGCGGCTGCGCCGTTGGCGTACCGCCTGATAATCTCGGGTTCAGGCTCGTGAGAGACACACGCTGGTACGCGCCGCTTCTCGAAAAGCTTCGTGCCACCGCCCTGTTTTCTTGACAATCGTCAATTAAAACAAGTGCTTGATTCATATCATTTGATCTTCTGCCGCCAGTGATAGTGCTGTATGCTGACAATACAGAAAAGGCCGGTCCTCGATTGCCGCTGCAATCACCTTGAGGATCGTCCGATCACCGGAGAGGGTGCAAGTGAAGATTGACCGAAGCGTCATCCGGTCGCTGGCCTTGTTTGCCAAGATGGCCGACGATGAGCTGGACGGACTGCTGACCCACGCCACATCCCGGCTGGTGCCGCCGGGCGAAGCCATTTTCGAGCAGGGCCAGTCGGCAACGCATTTCTTCCTGCTCATCCACGGCCGCCTGAAGGTGACGCAGGTGACGCATGACGGCCAGCAGATCATCGTGCGCGTTGTGCATCCCGGTGATCTCTTCGGTTTCGCAAGAGCGCTGCAACGGTCCGATTATCCCGGCACCGCCACGACGGCGGCCGAAAGCGTCATCCTGTCGTGGCAGACGGACCTCTGGCCGCAATTCGTCGAACAGAACCCGCATCTTGCCGTTTCCGCCATGCAGACGATCGGCCAGCGTCTGGAGGAAGCCCATACGCGCATCCGCGAAATGTCGACGCAGGAAGTGGAGCGCCGGGTGGCCCATGCCGTGCTGCGCCTTTCGCAGCAGGCGGGCCGCAAGGAGGAAGACGGCATCCGTATCGACTTCCCGATCTCGCGGCAGGATATTGCCGAGATGACCGGCACGACGCTGCACACCGTTTCCCGCATCCTTTCCAGCTGGGAGTCCAAGGGACTGGTGCAGGGAGGGCGGCAGAAGCTTCTGGTCTGCAACCTACCGGGCCTTGCCCAGCTGGCGGAAGGCGAAGCAAGCCAGGTGTAGCGCGCAGGTGCCTGTCGCCATGCCGCCGGCCTTCGCCAAGGGCCGCGCCTCGACCCGTCTGTCCCGCCGCTCTTATTCAGCGAGCTTCGAAGCCGCGCTTTCGATATAGGCGATGAGGTTGTCCAGATCTTCCGGCTTGCTGATGCCGGCCAGCGCCATCTTGTTTCCGGGTATTTTCTTTTTCGGCGCGCTGAGGAAATCCCGCAATTCTTCAGGCGTCCAGACAAGACCGTCCTCGCCCGCTTTTTTCATCGCAGCCGAATAATTATAGTCAGCCACGCCGCCCGCTGCACGGCCGATGATGCCGTTAAGCTGCGGGCCAACCCGGTTTTTCGCGCCCTCGCCGATGGCGTGGCAGGCGGAACAGCGCTTGAAGACCGCCTCCCCCTTGGCAACATCACCCTCCGAGAGAGCGGGAATGGCGCTTGCGGTCAGCATTGCCGCCGCGATGATCGATATATTGCGCATCATGTCATCCTTGTCTTGCCGCATGAATGCGGCCCGCCCGCAAATGCGGACGGGCCGACAATTCTCCTCAGGTCGTCCCCCAGGCGGGCGTACCCTTCTTATAGGGAACGCGGTCTTCGAAACCGCCGGGAATTTCGTCGTAGACGAGAACTTCCGTCGCGCCGATCTTCGAGGTGAAGAAGCCGAGCAGCGTCAATTGCTTGACGAGCGTGAAGGCATGCGGTTTTGCCGGTGTCTGTTCCGCCTTGGCCTGCTTGTCCAGCACGGAAAGCAACGCTTGCCGTTGCTCTGCCGTCAAATCCAGAAAGCCCTTCTTGTGTTCGGCCTGACTGCGCTTCTCGATGTCGGAAATTGCCGAGAGGAAGAGAGCACGTTGTTCGTCGGTGTAGCAGTCGGCCGCATAGACGGCCATGAATGCCCCCACTTCGGCATCCTTTGCGCCCGGCGTGGAGGTGCGGGGAATAATGGTCTCCGCCACCTCATCCAGAAAGCGGATTTCCTCCGGGGTAAAGACATGGGCAGCGCCGGCGGGCTTGGCGGCGTTTTCCGCAGCCGTCAGAACATCCGCGCCGATCAGCGGAAGGCCGGTGGCAATGGCAATCAGTTTCAGCAGTTCGCGTCTGTTCATCACAGGTTCCCCTTCTTGCGTTCGGAAACAGCAAAATCGGCCGCACGCGCGGTCAGCGCCATGTAGGTCAGGGACGGATTGACGCAGGAGGCCGAAGTCATGCAGGCACCGTCAGTCACGAAGACATTGGGCGCATCCCAGACCTGGTTGTTGCCGTTGAGGACGGAGGTTTTCGGGTCGCGTCCCATGCGGGCCGTTCCCATTTCATGAATGCCCATGCCGGGGGCGTAACTGCCCCGCGAAGGCTTGACGTTCTTGATGCCGACCGCCTCGAACATCTCGACGGCGTCATTGACCATGTCTTCGCGCATATCGAGTTCGTTCTGCTTCATCTCGACATTCATCGACAGGACCGGCAGGCCCCACTTGTCCTTCTTGTCTTGATCCAGTTTCACGCGGTTCTCATGATAGGGCAGCATTTCGCCGAAGGCGGTCATGCCGATGGTCCAGCCACCGGGCTCTGTCAGCGCCTCCTTGTAATCGGCACCAATATTGAGTTCGGCGATTTCCCGCTCCCAGCGCGAACGGCTGGCCGAGCCCTGATACCCGAAACCGCGCAGATATTTGCGCTTGTCGTCGCCGGTATTGCGGAAGCGCGGAATGTAGAATCCCGCCGGGCGGCGACCCTTGAAGTAGAAGTCCTCGAAGCCTTCCACCTGGCCGGTGGCGCCCATGCGGAAATGGTGGTCCATCACGTTATGACCGAGTTCGCCCGAGCTGCTGCCGAGGCCGCCTTCCCAGACATCGGTGGCCGAGTTCATCAGCACCCATGTCGAGTTCAGCGTCGAGGCGTTGAGGAAAATGATGTCGGCGGTATATTCATAGGTCAGGTTCGTCTCGGCATCGATGATCTCGACGCCTCGCGCCTTCTTCTTGTCCTTGTCGTACAAGATTTCCTTGACGATGGAGAAAGGCCTGAGCGTCAGATTGCCGGTGGCGACCGCCGCAGGCAGGGTCGAGGCCTGCGTGCTAAAATAGCCGCCGAAGGGACAGCCCAGACGACACTTGTTGCGGAACTGACAGCGCGTGCGCTCCTGATCGGGAAGTTCCTGGGTGATGTTGGCGCAGCGCGAATTGATGAGGTGGCGCGTACCATTGAACGCCTTCTTCAACCGACTTGCGACATCCTGTTCCACAAAATTGAGCGGAATGGGCGGCAGGAATTCGCCATCAGGGAGAATATCCAGCCCCTCGCGGCTGCCGGAAATGCCGGCGAAACGCTCGACATAATCATACCATGGAGAGACGTCTTCATAGCGGATCGGCCAGTCGACGGCGATGCCTTCCTTTGCATTGGCTTCGAAATCCGTCTGCGACCAGCGATAGGTCTGGCGGCCCCAGAGCAGCGAGCGGCCGCCGACATGATAGCCACGGAACCAGTCGAAGCGCTTTTCCTCGACATAGGGCGTTTCCTGCTCATCGGCCCACATGCCGAGCGTTGCCTCTTCCAGCAGGTAATCGCGGCTGAGGACGGGATATTTCGCCTTCATCTCCTGCGTGGCGCGGTTGCGGTGGGGATAATCCCAGGCTTCCTTGTCCGCATTCTGATAGTCGGTGACGTGCTCGATATTGCGGCCGCGCTCCAGCATCAGGACCTTCAGGCCCTTCTGCGTGAGTTCCTTTGCGGCCCAGCCTCCGCTAATGCCCGAGCCGACAACAATCGCATCATAATGATTGTTTGCCATGATAACTCCTCCGATGTGACGTGGAAAAACGACGAGACAAAGCGCTTCCCGTCGCGATGCGTCGGAAAATGCATATGCGTCTGTCGAACCTCATGCGCCCCGGCGAAACCGGCCGCCGGGGAGCGGTTCTGGTTTACTGGCAGTGTTTACTGAATGGTCGGCAGGTGTTCGCTCAGGAACGCGTTGCCCTTGGTCACGACCGCTTCGGCATCGAGCGGAAGATCGTGCTCAAGGATAAACCATTTTGCGCCGGCCTGTTTTGCCGCCGGCAGGATCGTTTTCCAGTCCAGCGTGCCGGTGCCGAGTGTGGCGAAGCCGCGCTCGTTTTCCGCCGTGCCGGCCGGTGCATTGTCCTTGGCGTGGATGGCAAAAACCTTGCCCTTCAAGGTACCGAGGAATTCGGCCGGATCATTGCCGCTGCGCGCCACCCAGGCGACATCGACTTCGGCCTGCAGCTTCGGGCCTGCCGCGTCGAGCAGCAGTTCAAGCGCCGTCTTGCCGTCGAATTTGACCATCTCGAAGTCATGGTTGTGATAGGCCATGGAGAGGCCTGCCGTGGAAAGCTTGTCGGCATAGCCGCCCAGCTCCTTACCGAAGGCGGTCCAGCCTGCGGCGTCCTTCGGGCGGTCTTCCGGCTTCAGGAACGGCACGGTCACGACGGGATTGCCGACGGCTTTCTGTTCGGTGATGACCTCATCGAGGTTACCGCGCAGCTTGTCGATCGGCACATGCGAGGAAATGACCTTGATCTTGTGCTTTTCCAGAAGCGCGTTCAGTTCGCTGGCGCTGACCTTCTGCATATCCACCGTTTCGACTGCCGAAACGCCAGCGCGGTTGAGGATGGCAAGCTGCTCCTCAAGTGTTCCCGCATTGCGCAGTGTGTACATCTGCGCGGCGATCGGCAGCGTCTTGCTGTCTTCGGCCAGAACCGGGTTCGTGATGCCGGCCGCCAATGCGACGACGGCTGCCATCTTCACGAATTTTGACTTGAACGTTTTCAAACGCGTAACTCCCTTTCCGTTTGATCAATGTGACGACACGTGTGCCCACGCCTTACCCGGCCTTCCGGCCAGGTTATGCCGGGCACCACCTCCTGTGCCCTGCGTCGTCCGTCCTCGATAAGCGATGATCTAGATGTCGATCCCTACCCAGGACGAGGTCCTACTGGACCGGACGGCCGCATCGATGAATGCGAGACCCGCAAGGCCGTCCTCTATGCCGGGGTAAATCACCTCCCCGGCGGCTGTCTTTCCCTCCCTTTTTGCGATGATTGCATCTGCGGCTTCGCGGTAGATCGTCGCAAAACCCTCGAGATATCCCTCCGGGTGCCCGGATGGCACGCGGCTGACACGGTTGGCGGCAGCACCTGCGCCTGCGCCGTTGCGGGTGATAAGCCGCTTGGGTTCGCCATAAGACGTGAACCACAGCTCGTCCGGCACCCGGTGGTGCCATTCAAGCCCGCCTTTATCGCCATAGACCCGGAGCGACAGCGCGTTTTCATTGCCGACCGCGATCTGGCTCGCCCAGAGCATCCCCTTGGCGCCGCTTTCATAACGCAGCAGAATATTGGCGCTGTCATCCAGCTGCCGGCCCGGAACGAACGACGTCAGATCGGCATAAAGGCTTGTCGGGATTTCGCCCGTGACGAAGGCAGCGGCGTTAAAGGCATGGGTGCCGATATCGCCGATTGCACCGCCGGCGCCGGAGCGGCTGGGGTCGGTGCGCCATTCCGCACCCTTCGCACCCGTCTTTTCGACGGCTTCGGTCAACCAGTCCTGCGCATATTCGGCCTGAACGTGGCGCAGCTTGCCGATGGCTCCATCAGCGATCATCTCGCGCATCTGCCGCAGCATCGCGTAGCCGGTGTAGTTATGCGTCAGGATGAACAGCCTGTCGGATGCCCTGACAATCCCGGCCAGCGCCTTCGCCTCTTCCAGCGTCGCGGTCACCGGCTTGTCGCAGATGACGTGGATGCCGGCGTCGAGAAATGCCTTGGACGGAGCAAAATGCAGATGGTTGGGGGTGACGATGGCGACCGCCTCGATGCCATCTTCCCGACCAGCCTCGGATGCCGCCATTTCCTCGAACGAGGCATAGGAGCGCTCCGGCGCGATGCCCAGCAGGGTTGCCGAAGCGCTAGCACGCGCAGGATCGGAGGAAAGCGCGCCGGCCACCAGCTCGTAACGGTCATCCAGCCGAGCCGCGATGCGGTGCACCGCACCGATAAAGGCGCCCTGACCACCACCGACCATGCCGAGGCGGATACGGCGGCTATCGAATTTCTTTGTAACGGAGGACATGGCTATCCCTTTCAAAGTCCAAGAAGACGGCGATTGGCGGCATCATCGATGCCGCTTTTGGCGAAATCGTCGAAGGCCCGCTCCGTCACGCGGATGATGTGGTTTTCAATGAAGCCCGCGCCCTCACGCGCGCCGTCTTCCGGGTGCTTCAACGCGCATTCCCATTCCAGCACCGCCCAGCCATCGAAGTCATATTGGGTGAGCTTGGAAAACACCGCGCCGAAATCGACATGCCCGTCGCCCAGCGAACGGAAACGACCCGGCCGGTCGACCCAGCTCTGATAACCGCCATAAACGCCGGAACGGCCAATCGGATTGAACTCGGCATCCTTGACGTGAAAGGCACGGATTCGCTCGTGGTAAATGTCGATGAAACCGAGATAATCCATCGCCTGCAGGACGAAATGCGAGGGATCGTAGAGCAGGTTGGCACGCGGGTGATTACCGGTGGCGTCAAGGAAACGCTCGAAGGTAACGCCGTCATGCAGGTCCTCACCCGGATGCAGCTCGTAGCAGAGATCGATGCCATTCTCTTCGAAGGCATCGAGAATGGGTGTCCAGCGCTTGCCGAGTTCGGCAAAGGCCATTTCGACAAGACCAGCCGGACGCTGCGGCCACGGATAGACGAACGGCCAGGCAAGCGCGCCGGAGAAAGTCGCATGGCTCTTGAGGCCAAGGTGCTGCGAGGCTTTCGCCGCACACTTCAGCTGATTGACGGCCCATTCCTGCCGCGCCTGCGGTTTGCCGCGCAATTCGGCCGGCGCGAAACCATCGAACATTTCATCATAAACGGGATGAACAGCGACAAGCTGGCCCTGAATATGCGTTGAAAGCTCGGTGATCTCGACGCCAATTTCGGCCAGACGGCCCTTGATATCGTCGCAATAGGTCTTGGAGGCGGCGGCCTTTTCCAGATCGAAGAGTTTGGGATCGGTCGGCACCTGAATGCCCTTGTAACCGAGCGAAGCCGCCCATTGGCCGAGATTGTCGAGCGTGTCGAAAGGGGCCTCGTCTCCGGCAAATTGCGCGAGGAAAATTGCCGGGCCTTTGATCGTCTTCATGTCCTTACACTCCTTGCATTCACAGTCTGGCCGCTACCGATGCGGCGGGCGGCAGGGCGCGACCGAGCCGCGCACCACCAGTTCCGTATCCAGCACGACGGTTTCAGCCGTGCGTTTTCCGTTCAATCTGTCCACCATCAGCGCCATGGCCCTGCGGCCCATTTCCTGGCGGGGCTGGCGCACCGTCGTCAGCGGCGGCTCAAACGCATTGGCGAAGATAATGTCGTCGAAGCCGATGACGGAGACGTCGGCCGGAACCGAAACCCCACGCGCCCGCAACTCGCTGATCGCGCCAATCGCCATCTGGTCGCTCGATGCGAAGATCGCGGTAAAGGTGATGCCACCTTCGAGAAGGCCGGTTATCGCCTGACGGCCGGCCTCGATGCTGTAGTCGCCCGTCACCACCAGTTCGTCGGTGTAGGTTATGCCAGCCTCGGCAAGTGCTGCGCGGTAACCGTCGAAACGCTCCTGCGCCAGACTTTCCGGAACGGGACCGGCCAGATGCACGATCTCTTTATGCCCCGCCTCGATGAGGTGCCGCATGGCATTCATGGAGGCGGCACGGTTGTCCACCTTGACGGTCGGCAGCGCGAGGCCGGGCACCGTTTCCGACGCGATGACGATCGGCGGCAGCGCGTCGCCCTGATCGAGAAGCTCGGAGGGAAACTGGCCGGTCATCAGGATAAGCCCGTCGGCGTGTTTCTGACGCACCATGTCGATATGGGTCGCCACGCGGTTCTCGTCGTTGCGGGCATCGCCCATCAGCACCTTGAAGCCAGCCTCGCCCGCCGCTTCTTCCACGCCCTTGTAGATTTCGAGATAAAACGGGTTGCCGATATCGCGAACGAGAAGGATGACGGTGTTATTGGACTGACGCCGGAAGCTGGCCGCCTGCGCATTGGGAACGAAGTTCGCCTGCCGCACGGCGTCGAAAACCTTCTTCCTGGTTTCCGGGCGAACCTTGTCGGGTTGCTGCAGCGCCCGCGATACGGTCGCGATGGAAACGCCCGCGAGAGCTGCAACTTCCCTGATATTCGAACCTTGGTCTTTGCTCATCTGTCACACACGCAACTGCTTTTGGCGGCCATAAAGCAGCATCAGCGCTAGCAACGTGACACCGAATATGATCTGCCGTGCCCATACATCGAGGTTGAGCGTTATCAGTACGCTTTGCAGAATGGTGAGCGCAACTGCCCCGGCCATGGTTCCGACATATCCGCCCGCACCGCCGGCAAGCGAGGTGCCGCCGATGACAACAGCGATGATCGACGGAAGCACATATTGGTCGCCAACGGAGATGAAGGACGTGCCGGTGTAGCCGATAACGCACACCCCGGTCAGCCCGGCAAACAGGCCGGAGAGGCCATAAAGCAGCGTGCGGATCAGAGAGACGGGCAATCCGGTGAGCGTCGCCGCCCGCTCGTTCGAGCCGATGGCGTAGATGGCGAAACCAAAGGCGGTGCGGCGCAGCACGAAGAGCATGATTGCGGCGATGCCCAGCCAGACGAACAAGACGCCGGGAATACCGAAGATGAGCGGACGGTTGATGAAACCCGCCAGCAGGGGCGCTGCCGCACCTGATGGAACGCCCTGGGAATAAACGACCAGCCCGCCCTGAATGACGGCCGTCATGCCAAGCGTCATGACCAGCGGCGGAATGCGCACGAAGGTGATGCCGAGGCCGTTGATGAGGCCGATCAGGAACGGAATACCGCCGGCAACGAGAATGGCAAGCGGAATGCCGGCATTCTGGCCGTTCATCATATTGCCGGCAAGGACGGCGCCAAGCGAGATCATCGCGCCGACGGAAAGGTCGATGCCTTCACGGCCGCCGAGGATGACGAGGTTCTGGCCCGCCGCGACGATTCCGAGAATGGCGGCAATCGTCAGCAGCCGCACGATCTGCGAGCCCTGCGCGAAGCCGGGCGACAGCAACTCGCCGACCAGCAGCAGGAAGACCGATGCGCCAATCGCGATGGTCAGGGGATCGGTAAGGAGGGTTTTGATTTGCAAGCCGGGATTGGTCATATCAACGCCTCGTCACCAGAACACCGCCGGCCAGCGCCGTCAGCACGATCAAACCCTGTACCAGTGTCTGGTACTCGAAGGGCAGGCCCGCAAAGAAAATCACATTGCCGATCATGCCCAGCACCAGCGCGCCGGCAATCGACCCGGTCGAGCTGCCGAAACCACCGGAAAGTGCGGTACCGCCCAGAACCACGGCCGAGATGGAAGACAACGCCAGACTTGCGCCAAGCAGCGGGTCGCCCGAGGCGGTTTCGCCCGTCAGGCACAGCGCCGCCAGCGCCGAAAACAGGCCGGAGATCATGTATGCGCCGATGCGGATGCCGGAGAGGCGCAGACCCGTCTGGAAGGCGCCGGTGCGATTGCCGCCGACGGCAAGCAGATGCGTGTGGAAAGGAATGCGCGACACGATCAGCGTGAAAGCGATGCCGGCCAAAAGCACCCACAGCACGAATGGCAGGCCGATGAAGCTGCCGGAATAGGTCTGCCAATAGGCTTCCGGCACCGGAAGACCTGCCTGCGGCAAGACCCAGATCGCCAGACCGGCAAAGATGATACCGGTCGCGAAGGTGGTGACGATCGGCTGGAAGCGCAGGCCGGAAATGAAGAAACCATTGACCAGTCCGCACAGCAGCCCGACAGCCGCACCCGCCGCCATGCCGGCGAAGACAGCACCCGTCGTGCCACCGAGCGCGGCGATGACGCTGACGGTGACGACATTGGCGAGCGCCACGATGCTGCCGACCGACAGATCGATATCTCCGGCCAGAATGACGTAGGTCTGGCCGATGGCGACCAGGATCAGCGGCAGAAACGTCGTCAGGTTCGATTGCAGCACGGAGGGCTGAACGAAGGATGGCTGCAAAAACGTGTTCACGGCAACGAGAACGGCCAGAACGACGAGGGTGATGATCCAGGGTTGCCTGCGCAGAACGCCTTGGGAATTCATGCGGCGTCTCCATAGGCGGCGCGGGTCATGTTGACGGATGTCATGTCGGCTCCGGTCAGTTCAGCAGAGATGCGTCCGCCGTTGAACACGAGAATGCGGTCGGCATATTCGAGGATTTCCGCATCTTCCGAGGAGTAGAGAAGAATGGTCGCACCGGCATCGGCCTGTTGCCGCATCAACGCGAAGAGATCGGCCTTGGCGCCGAGATCGATACCCTTGGTCGGATCATCCAGCAGAAGCAGTTTCGGCGCTGTGGCAAGCCAGCGGGAAATGAAGATCTTCTGCTGGTTGCCACCGGAAAGCGTACCGATGGCCATGTCCATGCCGGCAAACTTCGTCTTCATATCATCAGCGACCTTTTGCACCCGCGGCTTCAAAGTTGCGGGCCGAACCAGCCGCATCTTTTCGCGCACCATGAGCGCGGCAACGAGATTTTCGAAGATCGACCGGCCCTGAAGCGAGGCGTCCCGGCCGCGATCGCCCGAGACATAGGCAAAACCGTTGTGAACCGCCTGCGAAGGCTTGCCGATGGTGATTTCACGGCCCTCGAAGCGGACTTGGCCTGTCGCAAAGGGCGTTGCACCAAAAAGGCCCTTCAGCAAGGCCGATTGGCCCTGCCCCTGCAAACCAGCCAAACCGACGATTTCACCCGGATAGGCTTCCAGGGTAACGCCACGAACACCATCACCTGCAACATCCGTCACCTTGAGGCTGGGTGCGGCAGCAGCGCGTCCCTGCTGGCGGGCGGGTGCTGCGCGGACATCACCGACCATGTCGTGCACGACGGCTTCACGGGTGGTGGCTGCGGTGTCGAGTTCGGAAATCGTCGCGCCGTTGCGCATCACGGTAATGCGGTCGCAGACCGCGAAAACCTCGTCGAGGCGGTGGGAAATCATGATGGTCGAGATACCGTCCGCCTTCTTGGCCCGGAGTATCTCGAAAAAGCGCTGGGACTGACGGCCATCGAGCGCCGCCGTCGCCTCGTCCATGATCATCAGGCTGGCATTCTGGGCGAAGACCTTGAGGATTTCGACGAGCTGGCGCTGATCGGGCGGCAGATTGCCGACAATCGCGTCCGGCTCCAGCCCTTCGCCAGCCACACCATCAAACAGCGCGATCAGTCTGGCCGCTTCGGCCTTCAGCACCTTGCCGTCGACAAAGATGCCACGTTTCGGCTCGCGGCCGAGAAAGATATTATCGGCGACCGAAAGCTGCGGAACGAGGCTGAGTTCCTGATAAAACAGCGCAATACCGGCATTTTCGGCATCCCGCGGGCTTTTGAAGCGCACTTCCGCACCGTTGAACCGGATCGTGCCGCTGGTCGGCGCGACCGCGCCCGCAACGATCTTGCAAAGCGTGCTCTTGCCGCAGCCATTGGCGCCCAGCAGCGCGTGAATTTCACCGCGACCGACGGTCAGCCTGCCGGCGGAAAGCGCGCGCACGGCGCCAAAATTCTTCGTTATGCCGGCCGCTTCCAAAGCGTTCGCCATCGCAAGTCCCCGAATAATGCTTGTCACAGGCGGATGGCCAAGGCCCTTTCCGCACTCGAAATTGTGGTTCGGGCCGGCGTTCGCCGCCAGCCCGAGAGCGGTCTTACTTGAAGAACTCGCCAGCCTGCTCCGGCGTCACGGTTGCCGTGACGGACCAGTAACCGGGCTTGCCATCGGCGGCCTTGATATTGTCGGCAAGGTTGTCGTTGCTGACGAAGGGGATCGGAATATAGATGGCGTTACCATAGGTGCCGCCGAAGACGCCGTCCTTGAATTCCTTGCCCTGCAGCTTCAGGACAGCAACGTTGAGCGCGCTGGCCATGACACCGGGAGGATTGACCGAAGCGCCGGAATTGAACTTTTCCTTTTCCCAGCGGGTCATGAAGTCCTTGCGGATTTCACCGGTCGCGGCAATGTCCTTGGTCTTGCCGGCGGCTTCGATGGCGCGCCATGCGCCGTCCGCCATGCCGTCCTGCACCCAGACGCCGCTGATGTCGGGATAGGTGGCAAGCAGGTTCTGCATGGCCTGCTGGCCCTGCGCCTGATCCCAGCTCGCATTGGCTTCGTTCAGCACCTTGATGTCAGGATATTTCTTGAACACTTCGCGGTAACCGGCGACGCGGGCTTCGTTTGCCGGGTTGCCGGCGATGCCATTGATGGCGACGACGCTTCCCTTGCCCTTCAGCGCATCCGCAAGCCATTGCGCGGACTGTGCCGCCCATGCCTTCTGGTCGATGCCGACATAGATCGCATCCTTCGAGGACACTTCGGCGTCAGTCGCGATAACGAGAATGTTGCGCGCCTTTGCCTGCGCGAAGATCGGATCGAAGGCCGTCGGGCTGCCGGGGTTGATAAGGATCGCATCAACGCCCTGATTCATGAAATTGCGGATATGGCCAATCTGCCCCTGCACATCAACATTGCCGCTCTGGACAACAACCTCGACCTTGACGCCCTTTTCGCCCCACGCCTTCGCGGCAGCCTGAGCCTCTTCGATCATCTGCGTGCGCCATTCGCTACCAACGAATGAATTGGAGAGACCGATCTTGAAGCTCTGTTCCTGCGCGTGCACGGACGTGCCGGCCGCCAACACCATCGCAGCGGCAGCCATCAAATGTCTAAACATGAAAATTTGCTCCTCCAAGCACGGTTTTCAACGATGAAACCGTTTACATCCGCGAATGTAACCGGTTTCATAAATGAGTCAATCCCGAGAATAATTTTTGTCATCACGTCTGAAAGGCCGTGGAACAAATGTCTTCAGTGTCGAAAAATGCTCGCAAAAGAATGAGATAACCTAGAGAAACAGGAAAAATGCCAGGCATTTGGAAAATGCTTCGGAGCCTGTCACTCGATCAGATTTTTACGCCCCCCGGTGGACAACAGACAAATTCCCACATCCAATCGTGACACGATATCAGACAGGAGAATGACCGTGGAAATATTACGCGCAGGAACCCGAGCGTCCGCCAAAGGCCCCGAGACATGGTTCACGGGAACAGTCCGCATCGATCCGCTCTTCAACCCCTTTGATGCGGAGCGGGTGCAGGGCGCCCAGGTCACCTTCGAGCCCGGCGCCCGCACCGCCTGGCATACCCACCCGCTCGGCCAGACACTGATCGTCGTCTCCGGCTTTGGCCGCGTGCAGCGCGAGGGTGGCCCGGTGGAGGAAATCCGCCCCGGAGACGTCGTGTGGTTCGCGCCCGGCGAAAGACACTGGCATGGCGCGGCACCCAATGTCGCCATGACCCATATCGCGCTTCAGGAGGTCAAGGACGGCAAGGTGGTGGACTGGCTGGAACATGTTACCGACGAGCAATATGGCGGCTGAGATTGGCCTTCCGGCCGCTTCCTTGCCCGCCGGAAAGCGGGTGTTCCAACGACGGCGGGACGCGGAACGACTGAAATATTTCGGTCACGCAATTTAAACTTTGACTTGTATCCGCAATGGGTGAAACCTTCATGCCAGCGCGGTAACAGGGTGGAGAATCGTGATCTTGCCGGGTGAAACTTCTATCGCCTCCAGTGGCGCCGATGCGGTCGAAACCCCATGTCCGTGACATTGAGCCGGCGTGATGTGATTGCTGGATTGTCGATCGCCGGCCTGATGCTGCCGGAAGCCATCGCCTATTCGGGAATTGCCGGCGTTCCGGCCCAGCACGCCATTCTCGCGGCCATCATGGGCTGCATCGTCTATGCCGTTTTTGGCCAGAGCCGGTTTGCGGTGGTGTCCCCCACATCGTCCTCCGCCGCGATCCTGGCGGCCATGCTGGCCACGCTCTCCGTCACACCGGCGCAGAAGATGCTGCTTGTTGCCATTTCTGTCGCGCTGGTGGGCATCCTGTTTCTTCTGGCGGCCGCCACGCGGCTCGGCGCGCTGTCGAGCGTAATCTCACGCCCGGTATTGCGGGGTTTTGCGTTCGGCCTTGCCATCCTGATCACGATCAAGCAATTACCGAGCCTCTTTGGAATAAAGGAAGCGACCGGGGAACCTCTGGCGATCCTTTTGCAGATCCTGTCCCATCCGCAGGACTGGTGTCCCGAAAGCATCGCCGTCGGCCTTACCGCGCTTGCGCTGCTCCTATTCCTGCGCAGGCGCCCGGCCATTCCCGGCAGCCTTGTCGTCATCGTGGCAGGTATTGCCGCCTCTATCTTGCTCGATCTTCAAAGCCGCGGCGTCGCCATTGTCGGCCCCATCGATCTCGCCGGAATATGGGCCGGCCCGCTTTCGGTGTCGCTCGATGACGTCGCGCATGTCGCCCGCTTCGCGCCGCCGCTGGTCCTCATTCTCTTTGCGGAATCCTGGGGCACGATCCGCAGCTTTTCGCTGCGCCATGGCGAGAGCGTCGATTCCAATCGCGAATTGCGGGCCTTCGGGTTTGCCAATATCGCCAGCGCCGCCGTGCAGGGCATGCCGGTCGGCGCCGGTTTTTCCGCCGGTGCGGCAAGCGAGGCAGTCGGGCCGCAGAGCCGGTTCGCCTCGGCCATCGCCGCAATCGGCCTTGCAATCTTCAGCCTGCTCGCCTCCGGCTGGTTCGCCTACATTCCACAGGCGGTGCTGGCAGCCGTCATCGCCGTAGCCCTTCTGCACGCGCTCGATCCGACGCCGATCATCCGCTTGTGGCGGCTTGGCAACGACGCCTGGCTGGCGCTTGCCGCCGCCGCCAGCGTGCTGGCATTCGGCGTTCTGAACGGCATGCTCGTTGCCGTGGCGCTATCCTTCGCGGTCTTTGTCCGCCGGCTTTCCCTGCCGCACGTG
The DNA here is from genome assembly GCF_002005205.3 of Rhizobium rhizogenes. The sequence goes on from NZ_CP019702.2 coordinate 616,360, forward strand.
ATGCATCTCGGAAGGCTGGGCGACAGCCACGATTTCGTTGATATGGAACGCCACCCGGATGCCAAGGACATATCCGGCATGATCATTTTGCGCCCGGCGCAGCCGCTGTTTTTCGGCAATGCCGAGCCGATCCTTGCCGCCGTCACCAAACGTATCGCCGCAAGGCCGGAACTGCATGTCGCGATCATCAGTCTCGAGGAAAGTTTCGAACTGGATTCCACCGCGCTCGATGCGCTGCTGGAATTCGATACGGCGATGCAGCGTGGCGGCACCACGGTCTATTATGCCCGCATGCACGACCATGTCCGGGACCTGCTGCTCGCCGGTGGCGGAGACAATCTGGTGGCGCACAGCAGTTTCAGCGTCGATGATGCCGTAACCACGGCCATGGGCCGGGAGAACAGCCATGCCACAGCCTCTTGAACCCCACCTCAGCCCGATTGAAATCACCGCGCTCAGACCGACCCAGATGACGGTCGGCCTGCGTGAGGTGGAAAACAAGCGCAAACAATGGGCCGCCATCCGCGATGAAAAAGGACCGGATTTTCTCGGCCACCACATGGTGCCCGTCGTCATCGGCTACAAGCAGCGTCTCTATCTGGTCGACCATCATCATCTTGCGCTGGCTTTGCATGACGAGGGCGTGAAACATGTCCTGACCAGCATCGTTGCCGATCTCTCTCATCTCGGCCGGCAGGAATTCTGGTCGGTGATGGATCATCGCAGTCTTGTTTACCCCTTCAACGCGGACGGCAAGCGTTGTCCCATCGATGAATTGCCAAAGCGGATCGTCGATCTCGAGGACGACCCTTTCCGCTCGCTGGCCGGCGCGGTTCGCGACGCCGGCGGTTTCGCCAAGATCGAAGCGCCTTTCACCGAATTTCTCTGGGCGGATTTTTTCCGCCGCCGGGTGAGCGGCAAAGACCTGCGCCATTCCTTTGACGAGACGATAGAAAAAGCCGTGGAACTGGCGCGCTCGCACGAAGCACGGCATCTTCCCGGCTGGTGCGGGAGAGCCGGATGATCACCCTTCACTGCCTTTTCAGACGGATTGCAACTATCGCCATCGCGCTCGTCGCGCTCGGAGCGACCGGCCTTTTCGCGCAGGAACAGCCACCGGTGAAGGCGGCCTCGCCCGGGCAGACGACGGAAGAAAAGGTTGACCAGTTGCTGCAACTTCTCGGTCAGGACGACGTTCGCGCCCTGCTGGCACAGAAACTTGCGACAACCGGCGCGGAGCCGCCTCCGCAAACGGCATCACCAAGTCAACTGAGCGATCTCGACCAGTGGGCGAGCAAGCGGCGCGAGCATCTTGCCCGCATCATGGCCGACCTGCCGACGATGTCCTCGCAGATAGCCTCCGCATCAGGAAGGCTTGGCGACGCGATCCGCGCCTATGGTCCCGTTATTTTCCTGCTGCATGTGCTTGTCCTGTTCGGCGCGGGCCTTGCCGGCGGCGTTATCACCAACCGCATCATCGTCATGCACGCATCCCGCAAAAACAGCGGGGATATCGGCAAATATGCCTCGGCCGTCGTGTCGAGGCGGCTCCTGCCCCTTTTCGGATACGGCCTTGTCGCAACCGCCATGTTCCTCAGCATCCAGTGGCCGCCCCTGCTGAGCGCGGTTCTGCTGCCCTGGCTTGTGATGAGTATTCTCCTGCCGGTGCTTTTTGCCGTTTCCGGCCTGTTGCGACAGGTGGTTGGCCGCGAAGCCAGCCCGCGGCGCGATTTCTGGATCGTCCGCTGGACGTGGCTTGCAACGCTTGCCGGGTTTTGCTGGGCGTTGCTCAGGACGCTCGAAAATCTCGGCGTTCCGCGCGATACGCTCGGTCTGTTGTCCACCGGCTTGGTCGGCCTCCTGTTTCTGCTCGCCGGCCTCTGGATATGGCGGCGGCCCGGCGGCGATCCGGGTTCTGAACGGACGCGGGCGATCGATGTCGCGCTGATCTTCTGCCTCATCATCCTCTTCGGATTGCGCCTGGCCGGCGCAGGCGTGCTGTTCTGGATCGGGCTTTATGCGCTTGTCCTGCCGGGCCTTGCCTCGACGCTCGGCATCGCCGCGCGGAAACTCGCAACCGATATTGGCGGTTACGGCGAGAGCGACCTTCGCCCCGTTCTGGCCGAGCGCGGCGTGCGGCTCGCCATCGTCGGAACGGCCATCGTCTGGCTGATCTTCCTCGTCCGCGCCCATCCGGATTCCCTGCCTGATGGCGCCCTGCTCACCTCCATCGTCGTCGGTATCCTGCACGGCGCACTCATCCTGCTGCTGGCCGATCTCATATGGATCGCCATCAAGTCGATGATCGCCCGGCGGCTGGAACTGAGCGCCCCTGCCGGCGACGCAATGAGCGGCCACTCCGGCGGCCAGCCGCAGGACGACCGGCTTTTGACCATTCTGCCGATCCTGCGCAACATGCTCGGCATCATCATCGCAGCAGTCGCCGTCATGACGGCGCTTTCGGAACTCGGCGTCAATATCGGACCGCTGCTGGCCAGCGCCGGCATTTTCGGCATCGCCATCGGTTTCGGCTCACAGACGCTGGTGAAAGATATCATCAGCGGCGTGTTTTACATGATCGATGACGCCTTCCGTGTCGGCGAATATATTCAGAGCGGTTCCTATCGCGGCACCGTGGAATCCTTCAGCATCCGCTCGGTCAAGCTGCGCCATCATCGCGGCCCGATCTTCACCGTGCCGTTCGGGTCGCTCGGCGCGGTCGAAAACATGAGCCGTGACTGGTCGATCGATAAATTCATGGTCACCGTCGCCTTCGATACCGATATCGCCAAGGTCAAGGCCATCACCAAGGAGATCGGCAAGGCACTGAAAGAGGATCCGGAATTCGGGCCGTTCCTCATCGAGACCGTCAAGCTGAAGGGTGTCGAGCACTTCGGCGAATATGGCATGACGCTCGGCTTCGGCATGATGCTGCGCGCCGGCGGGCAATCCTCAGTGGTGCGGCGCAAGGCCTATTCGATGTTGAAGGATGCATTTGCTGAAAACGACATTCAGTTCGCCAGCATGACAGGCGCCTATCCCGCCGCGCGGTCCGCGAAGCGCCTGGAGGAGGAGCAGGGCGGCGACATGGAGCCGCCGCCCGAAGAGTAAAGTTCCCGCTCTCACGTTCCGGGCACTTAGCCCATGCGCTCGGACACATATTCCCCCGGCGAAGCGGGAAACACCACGGTTCTGTTGCCGTTGAGGAAGACCCGGTGGTGAATATGGGCGTGGATGGCGCGGGCAAGTACCTGGCTTTCAACATCGCGGCCAAGCGAGACGTAATCGAGACCGCTCTGGGCATGGGTCACGCGGATCGTATCCTGCTCGATGATCGGCCCCTCATCGAGATCAGCAGTGACGTAATGGGCAGTCGCGCCGATCAGCCGCACACCGCGCTCATAGGCCTGCTTGTAAGGATTGGCGCCCTTGAACGATGGCAGGAAGGAATGATGGATATTGATGATGCGCCCCGACATTTCCTGACAGAGCCGGTCCGACAGAACCTGCATGTAGCGGGCCAGAACCACGAGTTCCGCACCGGTATCCTGCACCACCTGCAGGATTTCCGCTTCGGCCTCCGGTTTCGTCTGCGGCGTGACACGGATGTGGTGGAAGGGAATATCCTCGTTCACTACCTGCTTCTGGTAATCGAGATGATTGGAGATCACCGCAACGATCTTCACCGGCAGGGCGCCGATGCGGGAGCGATACAGCAGATCGTTGAGGCAATGGCCAAAGCGCGACACCATGATCACCACCTTGGTTTTGCGGGAGAGATCATGGAAATCGTAATCCATGTCGAAATCCGCGGCGACCGGTGCGAAGCCTTCAAAGAGGGCGTCACGCTCCAGCCCCTGTTCCGAAACGAAGCTGAGCCGCATGAAAAAACGGCCGGTCTCCTGATCGGTGAATTGCGAACTGTCGTTGATGTTGCAGCCGGATCGCGCGAGATATCCGGATACGGCGGCAACGATGCCGCTGCGCGCCGGGCACGAGACTTTCATGACATAGATGGTCAAAATCCTGCTCCCCCTTGATGGATCAGCACTCGGACAGTTTTGAAACCGTGGCGAGTTCAGGCGATTTCAGCGGCAAGTTCCCTGCAGCCGGTTTCAAGCAAATGGCCAAGATGCGGCAGGAAACTGTTCCAGATATCCATTCGGAAACGGTCTTCCGCATCGCGCCAGAGCACCACGGTCACGCCGTCGAAAATCGTCCGGCGGGCCTCGCCCACCGCAATCGTGTCGATATCGCGGGCGCAGCCAAGCGTCAGAAGTTCAGCGGCCCGCGGCCCCTCGATCAGCAGCGTCACTTCCCGACCGGAAATATCGACGAGGCTGTGCGGATGGCCGGCATAAACGCCGGCGCAGGCCGCGATCAATTCGCCGACTTCACCGGCAGGGACAAGGATCGTCCATTCATCGGGACCAAGGCGCACGGCCTGCCTTTCGCCAGCGGAGGCGCGGGCGCCTATCCGCTCGGGCAGGATGAGGCCAAGTGCCGCGCCGAGTGGCGCGACATCACCACGGGCGCGCAACGACAGCCGCGCCTGCGCCGGCAGGATGCTGACCCGCGCCGCCTTGCTTTCAGCCAAGGTGCCGGAAATGGGGGAGGAAACACGCATGTTCATTGTCATCTCCGGATCAGATTTTCAGGCGGGTGTTTTCGGGATCGACAAACACCATCCCGGTGATTTTCGCAGCAATGGTACGGTCCAGCATCGGGATATAGACGGTCTCGCCCATCCGCTCATGCCCACCCTCGACCAGCGCCAGCGCAATCGGCTGGCCGACCGCATCCGAATGGTAGGATGAGGTCACATGCCCCACCATCTTCATCGGGATCGGCTGTTTCGGATCAAAGACGATCTGCGCCCCCTCCTCCAGCTTCGAGCGGTCTTCCGTCAGAAGGCCAACGAGATGGCGGCGGCCCTTGGCGATGAGATCGGGGCGGGCAAGACCGCGCTTGCCGACGAAATCAGGCTTCGCCTTGCCCACGGCCCAGCCCATCGCCGCATCATAGGGCGTCACCGTGCCGTCGGTATCCTGCCCGACGATGATGTAACCCTTTTCGGCGCGCAGAACATGCATAGTTTCGGTGCCATAGGGGGTGATGCCATATTGCTGGCCGGCCTCCCACAGGATTTCCCAGAGCTTGCGGCCGAGCGGCGCCGGCACATTGACCTCGAAACCGATCTCGCCGGTGAAGCTCACGCGGAACAGGCGCGCCGGCATGCCGGCAACGGTGCATTCCACGCAGGACATATGCGGGAAGGCCTCTTCCGTGAGTTCCACACCTTCCACCAGCGGCGCAAGCAGCTTGGCCGCATTCGGGCCGTTCAGCGCGATTGTGGACCATTGTTCGGTGGTGGAGGTGAGCCAGACATTGAGATCGGGCCATTCGGTCTGGAGGTAATCCTCCATCATGTTCAGCACCCTCGCCGCGCCGCCTGTCGTGGTGGTGACGTGGAAGCGGTCTTCGGTCATGCGGCCGATGACGCCGTCGTCGCGGATGAAGCCGTCATCGCCGAGCAGCAGGCCATAACGGCAACGGCCGGGCGCGAGCTTCGACCAGGGATTGGTATACATGCGGTTCATGAATTCGACCGCATCCGGCCCGACGACCTCGATCTTGCCGAGCGTCGAGGCATCGAAAATGCCCACGCTCTGGCGCACCGCCCGGCATTCACGGCCGACCGCTGCGTCCATGTCTTCGCCCGGCTTCGGGAAATACCAGGCGCGACGCCATTGGCCGACAGGTTCATAGACCGCGCCATGCGCCTCCGCCCAACCATCGATCTGCGTCTTGCGCGTCACTTCGAAATGCGCGCCGCGGTGATAACCGGCGAAGGCTCCGAAGGTCGTTGGCGTATAGGGCGGGCGGAAGGTGGTGAGACCCACCTGCGGCTGGCGCTTGCCGAGCGCTTCGGCCGCGATGTTGAGGCCATTGATATTGGACATCTTGCCCTGATCGGTGGCCATGCCATTGGTCGTATAGCGCTTGACGTGCTCGATGGAGCGCATGCCTTCGCGCACGGCGAGCCTCAGATCCTTGGCGGTCACGTCGTTCTGGTAATCGACGAAAGCCTTAGCCTTGCCGGCATCGCGGTCGCTCGGCAGTTCGGTGTGCGACACGCCGCTGCCGGTGCGGTCATGTTCCACCGCATGGCCTGCGGCATTGGCGGCCTTGCCGAGTGCTGCGGCCACTTCACGGCCGCGCTCCGCACCGTCCTTCAGCGCCGCCTCGATGCCCCAGAGCCCACGTCCGGCCCCGGCAATCACGCAATCCTCATTGGTGAGGGCAGGCAGGAAGGTGGTCCGTTCGTCATCCCAGGCGAGCTTGCCCTGGGTGTGGGAGAAGAGATGCAGCGACGGCGTCCAGCCGCCGGACATCAGCACCGCGTCGCAGGCAATCTCCTGTCCCGCGCCGACCGTCGCCCCCTTGACCGGGTTGACGCGGACCGACTTGACTCGCAGCCGCCCGGAGGTCGCCGTCACCGTATGCGACAGCCTGACCGGAATGCCGAGCGCGCGGGCTTCGTTGACCAGTTCTTCCCGCACCGTCGCGCGCGTATCGATAATCGCCTGAACGCGTGCACTCGCGCCGTGAAGATCGAAGGCAGCGTACCAGGCGCTGTCATGGCTGGTCACCACCACCGGGCTGTTGCCGACCTTGACGCCATAGCGGTTGAGATAGGTCTGGGCAGCACCTGCAAGCATCACGCCCGGACGGTCGTTGCCGTGGAAGACCAGCGGCTTTTCCAGCGCCCCCTGCGCCAGCACCACCTGACGCGCCCTGACCCGCCAAAGGCGCTCGCGGGGCATGTCCTTCGGTACGGTTTCCAGATGGTCGGTCAGCTTTTCGCAGAGGCCGATCATGTTCTGGTGGTAATAGGCAATGGCCGTGGTGCGGGTCATGACCCTGACGCCGCGCTCCTTCAGCGCCTTCAACTCATCCGCAAGCCAGGTCCATGCGGGTTTGCCGTCGATCCTCGCCTGCGGCTCGGACAACAGCGTGCCACCGGCCTCGGCATTTTCATCGACCAGCACGACCTTCAAACCATCGAACGCCGCCGCACGCGCCGCAGCGAGACCGGCAGGGCCAGCGCCGACGATCAGCACATCGCAATGCAGGTTGCGCGAGGCATAGGTGTCGGGGTCTTCCTCCGTCGGCGAAACGCCGAGACCAGCCGCCGCGCGGATGAAGGGCTCATAGACCTTGTTCCAGAAGCTCTTCGGCCACATGAAGGTCTTGTAATAGAAGCCAGCCGAAAACAGCATATAGGCCATGTCGTTGACCGCGCCGATATCGAATTTCAGGCTCGGATATTTGTTCTGCGAATTGGCTTCCAGCCCATTCCAGATTTCCTGCACCGTGGCGCGGGTGTTCGGCTCGAACCGGCCGGCGCCGCGGCGGGTGCCGATCAGCGCATTCGGCTCCTCGGAACCCGCCGCAACCGGGCCGCGCGGGCGGTGGTATTTGAACGAGCGGCCCATAAGATGCACGCCATTGGCCAAAAGTGCCGAGGCGACGGTATCGCCCTTCACGCCGCGATAGGTCTTGCCGTCGAAGATAAAGCTTACCGAGCGGGCGGCATCCACACGGCCACGGCCGGAAACGCGATAGGAATTCATTTCGACACCTCGGAGCTTACTGGTGCGCGTGTCAGGGAGGACAGTTCAGGACGCGGCTCACCCGCGCGATAGGTCGTGAGGAACCGGTCACTCACCGTATCGCGCACGGCATTGAAGAAGCGGCCGCAGCCATGCAGATGCCGCCAGCGCTCGAAATGCGGACCTTTGACGTTTTCGCGGATGAACAGGAATTCCTCCCATTGTTCATCACTCTGCGACGACGGGTCAGCGGCGCGGACGACATGGGCCTGTCCGGCATAGGTGAATTCGGCTTCCGGCAGCGTTTCGTTGCAATAGGGGCAGCGGATCAAAAGCATCGTCGTATCCTCGGAGCATTTCCAGTAAAAGTGCGAAGCGGTTTTACGTCCGGAAAATGCGTGAATTAATGCGCCACGGCGGCGGCGGCAGCCTCATCGATCAGGCGGCCGGAACGGAAACGTTCCAGCGTGAACGGCGCGTTGATCGGGTGCGGTTCGTTTTTGGCGATGGTCCAGGCGAAGGTGTGCGCCGCGCCCGGTGTGGCCTTGAAACCGCCCGTGCCCCAACCGCAATTGACGTAGAGCCCGTCGACCGGCGTCTTGCCGAGAATGGCCGAACGATCCGGCGTCACATCGACAATGCCGCCCCATTTGCGCAGCATCCGCATGCGGTTGAAGATCGGGAAGATTTCGACGATGGCCGCAATCGTATGCTCGATGAGCGGCAGGCCGCCGCGCTGGGAATAGGAGGTATATTGGTCCGTACCCGAACCAATCACCAGCTCGCCCTTGTCGGACTGGCTGATATAGGCGTGGACGGCGTTGGACATGACCACGCAGGGGAAAATCGGCTTGATCGGTTCCGACACCAGCGCCTGCAGCGGATAGCTTTCGAGCGGCAGGCGCACACCGGCGGTATCCATGACGACCGATGTATGGCCGGCAGCGGAAACAGCCACCTTCTTTGCCTTGATGAAGCCACGCGCCGTTTCGACACCGGCGACGGAACCGTCGGCATTGCGGCGAATGGCGGTGACCGGGCAGTTCTGAATGATATCGACGCCGCGGGCGGCGGCACCACGCGCATAACCCCAGGCGACCGCATCATGGCGCGCCGTGCCGGCCCGCTCCTGCAACGCGCCGCCCATGATCGGATAACGGGCATTGGGGGAAATGCTGAGCGGCGGGCAATATTCCTTGCATTCCTCAGTCGTGAGCCAGCGATTATCGACGCCGTTCAAGCGGTTGGAATGAATGTGGCGCTTGAAGCTCTGTACGTCATGGACGTTATGGGCGAGCATCAGCACACCGCGCTTTGAATACATGACGTTGTAGTTCAGCTCCTGGCTCAAATTCTCCCACAGATCAACGGCGTGATCATAAAGCCGGGCGCTTTCGTCATAGAGATAGTTGGAGCGGATGATGGTGGTGTTGCGGCCGGTATTGCCGCCGCCGAGCCAGCCCTTGTCGATGACAGCGACATTGGTGATGCCGTGCTGGCTGGCGAGATAATAGGCAGCGCCCAGACCATGGCCGCCGGCGCCGACGATGACCACGTCATATTCAGCCTTCGGCTGGCTGTCGGGCCATTGCTCGTCCCAGTTCTTGTGGCCGGTCAGGGCGTTCTTCAAAAGATTGAAAGCATTAAAACGCGTCATGAGCGGACCCGATGGTTAAAAAATCTCGTGTCGCAAAAGCTATGAAGATTTGCGTTGCGGCGGCTGGACAATCGCGTCTCTTTGCATGAATATTTGCGCCATGACCTCTCACCGCGCCAAGAAACGCCTCAGCGTCGCTTTCCTCCTTGCCGACCGTTTCACGCTGTCGGCCTTCGCAAATTTCGTCGATGTGCTGCGCCTTGCCGCCGACGAGGCCGACCGCTCGCGCCCAATTCTCTGCGAATGGTCGGTGCTGTCGGCAACCATGGGCAGCGTTCAATCGAGCTGTGGTGTGAAGGTGCAGCCCGACACGCGGCTGATCGACGCCGGGCATTACGACTATATCGTTGTTGCCGGCGGCTTGATTAGCGATCACAGCGCCCTGCCGCCGGAAGCGCTGCGGTTCCTCAAACAGCGTGCAGCGGCCGGCACTCCCATTATCGGGCTCTGCACCGGCGTTTTCATTCTGCACGAAGCGGGCCTGCTTGATGGTTATCGCTGCTGCGTGAGCTGGTTCCACCATCAGGATTTTCTCGACCGTTTCGACACGGTGCAGATGGTCTCCGACCAGATTTTCGTTATCGATCGCGACCGGCTGACCTGTTCGGGCGGCCACGGCTCCGCGCATCTGGCGGCCTTCCTGGTGGAGCGCCATGTCGGCCAGTCCGCCGCCATCAAGAGCCTCAATATCATGATGATCGACAGCGCACTGAGCGGCGAAAAACCCCAGCCCGGTCAGCAGAGCGCACGCAGAGCCACGGACCCGCTGGTCAAAAAGGCAATCCTGCGCATGCAGCAGAATATCGAAGTGCCGAGAACCGTGCTCGAACTTGCCCGCGACCTCGGTCTTGGCCGTCGCAGTCTCGAACGGCGTTTTCTTGGTGACCTGAAGGCGACGCCATCGAAAGTCTATCTCGAACTGCGGCTGGACCGCGCGCTTTCCCTGTTACGCAAAACGGAAGACACGATCACCCAGATCGCGCTTGCCACCGGTTTTTGCGACGCCCCGCATCTTTCGCGCACCTTGCGGGCCGAGCGGGGTTTCAGCCCCAGCGAATATCGCAAGACGCAGATTGGCCACGTCGCGACGGACGAGGAATTCGCCGTCGGCGTGCTGCTGCCGCAATCCTGAAGATATTCGAGCTTCAGCCGGCCGGCTGCTCCGGCTGGCCGGTTTCAACCCGCACCGAAATGGCGTCATGGCGCCAATATTCGAGATCGCAATCGATGATGCGGCCATGCTGGTCCTGATTGACGCGTGTGATTTTCAGGCCGTAAGCCCCTTCGCTGCAACCAAGATGATGAGCCGGATATCCCTGCAACGCCACCGGATTGATTTCGAAATAGGCCGGACCATAGGTGACGGCATAAGTATCCTGATAGATCGTCGTGAGTGACCGGGTGAGGTCGTGCTGCACGATGTCAGGGAAAATCTCCATCGAAAGATAGTGTTCGACGAAAAGCACCAGCCGGCCGTCGATGCTGCGCTTTCTGCGGATGCGCCAGAACGGTGTTCCCGGCGCACAGCGCATGAGGGGCGCAAGCTCCTCGGGCAGCGCTGCGGCCTCGGCCTCCACCAGCAGGGTTTCGGCGGAGCGCCCCTGCTCCGCGGCCATGCGATGGAAGTGGGAACGGTGCAGCGGGCTGTAAATAAGGCGCGGTCCGGAAACGAACCAGCCACGCCGGCTTTCGCGAAAGATCAGGCCGTCGATCTCGAGGTGGAAAAGCGCCTCGCGCAGGGTGATGCGCGTGGTGGCATATTTCGCGATCAATTGTCTCTCGGAGAGAAGCCGGCCATGCTTCACCACCTCGCCTGCGGCAATGGCCCGGCGCAATTGCTGTTCCAGCCCGCCGCGCCGGCCGGCTTCGATATCGCGGTTGCCGCCTGTCGTTTCTCTGGCTGGCATCGCCGCCCTCATTCCATCGCCGTTAAAAAATAACGGGCGCGTCATGTCCGCGCCGAAAACGTCATTGGCCTGTCATAGCGAACCGATAATGAGCATGCAACTGGTCTAGACCAAGGAGCAAGCCCCGTGAAAAATTCCATCCTCTCCCTTTCCCTTCTCACCGTTTTTTCCCTTCCCCTCACCGCCCAGGCACAGGACGTTCCTGCCCTTGAAGCGGCCGCCCGCAAAGAAGGCGCCATCTACAGCGTCGGCATGCCGGACGGGTGGGCGAACTGGAAGGACACCTGGAACCAGCTGACCGAAAAATACGGCCTGAAACACGCCGATACGGACATGAGCAGCGGCGAGGAGATCGCCAAGTTCGCCAATGAAGGCGCCAATGCGACGGCTGATATCGGCGATGTCGGTCTCGAATTCGGCCCGATCGCTGTCGCCCGCGGCGTCACCCAGCCCTACAAGACCACGACCTGGGACCAGATCCCCGACTGGGCCAAGGACAAGGACGGCCATTGGGTCATCGGTTACACCGGCACCATCGCCTTCCTGATCTCCGCCGATGTCAAGAACCCGCCCGCTTCCTGGGCTGATCTGCTGAAGGGCGACTACAAGGTCTCGCTCGGCAATGTCGGTTCCGCTGCACAGGACAATGCCGCCGTGCTGGCTGCCGCCATCGCCATGGGCGGCGGTGAGGAAAACCTCCAGCCGGGCGTCGACCTCTTCGCCAAGCTTGCGGAAAAAGGCCGCCTGCTGGCCAATGGTGCAAACCCGGCCACGATGGAAAAGGGCGAAATCCAGGTCGCGCCGATGTGGGACTTCAACGCCCTCAACTACCGCGATGTGGTCGGCCGCGAGAAGTTCAAGGTCGTCATTCCTTCTGACGGTTCGGTCACCAGCGGTTACGCCACCATCATCAACAAATTCTCCAAGCAGCCCAATGCCGCCAAGCTGGCGCGCGAATATATCCTCAGCGATGCCGGCCAGATCAACCTGGCCAATGGTTATGCCCGTCCGATCCGCGTCGACCGCATCACCCTGCCGGCCGAGGCGAAGGAACGCCTGCTGCCTTCGGAACAATATGCCAAGGCCCGCCCGATCAATGCCGCCGTCTGGACCCAGGCCGCCGGCAAGCTGGTCAATCTCTGGCGCGCCAGCGTCGCCCCGAAGATGTAATCGGGCAACCGGCCTGAAAACCGAACGACTGTTCCGCGGGCAACGAGTCCGCGGAACGTGCTAAAAAGTGCTCGGGCAAACCGAACCACAAACAGGCGAGACGAAAGCGATGCACAAGACGATCTTCATCCTGCTGGATGGCCTCAGATATGCGACGGCAAGGGATTGCCTCGGATATATGGAAGGACTGGTAACGGCCGGAAAGGCCGGTATCCGCGCCGTGCGAAGCGAATTGCCGTCGATTTCGCGACCGCTTTACGAAACGCTGATGACCGGACTGCCACCGGTGGTTCATGGTGTCACCAGCAACGGCGTGGTTCGCCGTTCCCGCTTTCCCAATGTCTTCTCGCTGGCAAGTGCGGCCGGCCGCACCACCGCCGCCGCCGCCTATCACTGGTATTTCGAACTTTATAATCAGGCGCCTTTCTCCCCGGAATTCCGCCATATCGAGAATTTCGATGGCGGCATTCATCACGGCTCGTTTTATTGGGCCGATCATTATCCGGACGACCATGTCTTTGCCGATGCGGATGTTCTGCTGCGCCGGCATGGCCCGGATTTCCTGCTGATCCACCCGATGAATATCGACAATGAAGGCCACAAACACGGCGGCAGCTCGCGGGAATATCGCAACGCCGCCCGTAATGCCGGCGATCTCCTGGCGCGTTATCTGCCAGCCTGGCGCGCTGCTGGTTACAACATCATCGTCACCAGCGATCACGGCATGAGCGATGACGGCAATCACGGCGGGCCGCATGAGACCGAGGCTCTGGTGCCATTCTATACATTCGGCGAGGCCTTTACGCCGGCTGCGGATGCGAAGCTTGCACAGACGGACATTGCCGGACTGCTCTGCACGCTTCTCGCCATTGCCGATCATGGCCTGCCCGTACCGCAGGGGCTGTTATCCGCATGAGCGTGCAGAACCGCAAAATGCGGCTGCTGGCAGCGCCGTTTCTGGGCGTTATCGCCATTCTCGTCCTCTGGCCGCTGGCGAGCGTCATCACTGACAGCTTTTTCGCCGGCGGTGCGCTGTCGCTTGCCAATTACCGCACCATTCTCACGGATGCCTTTTATCTTCAGTCATTCGCGACCACGACGATCATTTCGCTCATCAGCACGGGAACGGGTCTCGTTCTCGGTTTTCTGGTGGCGGTGGCGCTGCGGGCAAGATCGGGCGGCACCCGCCGCATCGTCATGGCCTTCGCCAATATTGGCGCCAACTTCGCCGGCGTACCGCTCGCCATGGCGCTCATCTTCCTCTTCGGGCTGAACGGCATGTTCACGCTTTTGCTGAAGGAGCTGGGGCTGATCGACGATTTTAACGTCTATTCCTTTACCGGGCTCATCATCGCCTATTGTTACTTTCAGGTGGCGCTGGCCACGCTGCTGATCACGCCGGCGCTCGCCGCCGTCGGTCAGGATATCGAAGAGGCTGCGGCGCTGATCGGCGTCGGCAAGCTGCGGTTCTGGCTGAGGGTCGGCCTGCCCACCGTCGCACGGCAGTTGGTGGCAATCGCCATTCTGCTCTTCGCCAATGCCATGGGCACTTTCGCGACGACCTTCGCTCTGACCGGCACAAGCATCAATGTCGTCACCATCCGCATCAGCGAACTGGTATCCGGCGATATTTTCTCCGATCCCAATCTCGCCAATGCCATCGCCATATGCCTTCTGGTCGTGCTTCTCGTACCCATCACCGCAAGCCAGATATTGGCGGGAGAAAAGCGCCGATGACACAGCAGGGTTTCAAAGGCGCAAGCCTGTTTCTGTGGCTGATGGCGCTCATCATGATATCGCCGCTGCTGGCGACGATGATGAATGCGGTGGCGACCGACTGGTCCGGAACCCTGCTGCCGGCCGGGCTGACGGCGGATAATTTCGTCACCATCCTCTCGGACCCGCGTTTCCATGCGGCATTGCTGCGCTCCACGCTGGTTGCCGCAGCCGCCCTGACGATCGCGACCGTCATCATCGTACCTGCCGTCGTCTCCGCCCATATCTACTGGCCTTCACTTGACCGCTGGTTCGCCCGGCTGGTGATCTTGCCCTATGCCGCACCCGGCATCATTCTGGTGGTCGGTTATCTCAGGATATTTTCCGCACCGCCGCTGCAGATCGGCGGCTCACCGATGGTACTGGTGCTGACCTATGTGCCGCTCTGCTTTTCGATGTTTTACATCGCCGTGAAGAACGGCCTGCGCAACCTCGACATCAACGAGCTTCTGGATGCCGGCCGGCTGATCGGCGCGAGCGACCTCGCCATTCTGCGGCGCGTCGTCCTGCCCAGCATCCTGCCGTCCATCGCGGTCGCCATCGTGCTGAATTTCGCGACGCTGTTCAGCGAATTCGTCTACGCCAAGATGCTGGTCGGCGGCAATTTCGAAACGCTGCAAATGTACATGTTCGCCCAGCGCAGCCTCAGCGGCCGCATCACCAGCGTCATCGTCATTCTCTATTTCCTGCTCATCCTTGCCTTTACCCTGATCGCCTTTCGGATGGTCCGGGAAACGGAGCGTGCATCATGACCCTTCTCGCGATCCATAATATCAGCGCCATTTATGGCAACGCCACCGTTCTCGACGCCATCGAGCTTGGCATCGACACGGGTGAGATGCATGTGCTGCTGGGGCCGTCCGGCTGCGGCAAGACGACATTGCTGCGCTCCATCGCCGGCCTCGTTTCGCCCTCGTCCGGATCGATCACGCTGGACGGCCGGCGCATCGATACCCTGCCGCCTAAGGATCGCGGCATCGGCATGGTGTTCCAGCATTATGCGCTTTTTCCCAATATGACGGTGCGGCAGAACCTCGCTTTCGGTCTTGAACAGCGCCGGCTGGCAAAAAAAACCATCGACGACAAGGTCTCCGCTGCGCTCGAAACCGTTTCCCTCAGCGACCGCGCCGACCGGCGGCCGCACCAACTCTCCGGCGGCCAGAAACAGCGCGTGGCGCTCGCGCGTGCGCTGGTGCTCGAACCCAAGCTGCTTCTGCTGGACGAACCGCTTTCCGCACTCGATGCCCAGATCCGCAAGCGCCTGCGTGACGAGTTGAAACGCATTCAGCGCGAAAGCGGCCTCACCAGCATCCTCGTCACCCATGATCAGGACGAGGCCCTGTCGCTGGGCGACCGCATATCGGTGATGAATGCCGGCCGCATCGCCCAGACAGCGTCGCCGCAGGAGCTTTATTATCGGCCGGCCGACCTGTTCGTCGCCGGTTTCATCGGTGACGCCAACATCATCACCGCCGAAGACATGTCACGCATCACCGGCAACCGCTTCGAGCGGACCTGCATCATCCCGCCACACGCCTTCACGATCGGCAACGCGCCGGACGGAACTGGCGTGGCCTTTACTGCCGAGGTGAAAGACATCAGCATCGTCGGCCCCACGGTCCGTTACCAGCTGGATGCGGCCGGCGTGGCGCTCAAGGTCGAACATGCAAGCGCGCAGGATGCGCTTTACCCGCCGCCCGGCCAGCTGATCACCCTCACCGTCGCCGAACGTCAGCTGCACTACATCTGACCAAAGCGGCATTGCATGGCGGCGCCCCCGCCGCCATGCATCTATTCTGCTAGAGCATCAGTTGCGGCTGTCATAGGTGGCCAGGTTTGCGGGGGTTACCAGTTCGAACGGAATCCAGACATTCTGTTCGACCGGCTCCCTGGCAATCATCTTGAGCGCGGTTTCCAATGCACCCTTGCCCTGCCCTGCCGCATCCTGAAACACGGTGACGGCGAGCTCATCCGCCTTCATGGCCTTCATCGCATCCTGCGTTGCATCTATGCCGCCAACCACGATCTTGCCTTCGCCGACGCCAAGCGGCTTTTTCACACCCTTCAGCGCCTGTATCGCGCCAAGCGCCATCTCGTCATTATTGGCGATGATCGCGTTGACATCGAGGCCGGCGCTCAGCCAGTTGGTAACGAGGTCGGCGCCCGAAATACGGGTCCATTTGCCGGCCTGCTTGTCGGCAACCGCGATACCGGCGCATTCCGGTTTCTTCAGCACATCCTCGGCCGCCTTGGTGCGGACACGGGCAGCCTCATAGGCAAGATCGCCCATGATGATATTGACCTTGCCCTTGCCGCCGAGCAAACGGCACACTTCAGTCATCTGCAGGGTGCCCGCCTGATATTCATCGCTGCCGACGAAGCTGACACCGCTCTCCGGCAGTTTTTCGACCGGCTGACGGTTCACATAGATCAGCGGAATGCCGGCGGCAGCGGCGGCGGCCGTAATCGGCTGGGTCGCCGAGGCATCCACCGGGTTGACGATGATCGCATCCAGTCCCTGGGCGACGAAATTATTGACCTGGTCGAGCTGCCTGCCGATATCGGTCTGGGCATCCTCGAATTGCAGCTGAACATCCGGCTTGCCCTCGGCCGAGCTCTGCATCGCAAGCCGCAGGATCGTCAGGAAGTTGTCATCGAAACTCGACATTGCAACGCCGATATTGGCGGCATTCGCCGTCGTAAAAAGCGCGGACGACAAAAGCAGTGCGGACAGTAGGGATTTCATCGTTTCCTCCTCAATACGCCGGCGTGCGGCGCCACGTTGACCAAGGGCTCCTCAACCCTTGTTGCCATCAATAATGGGAGCGCTCTCAATCTGTCAACCTCGATAGTGGCGGCGAAGGGTCCGCACCGCAGGGCTTGATTGAATCCCATCACAATTATTTCCCACGCGCCAGAATTTCTGGCCAAGCCGTTAGCCTTGGCGCAGAAAGACAAAACCCTGCAAAATACGGGAAATCCAACGACGACCAGCCCATCCCCGATGGAGACCATAGCGATATTGACAATATGGGAGCGCTCTCATATCAAAATGACAGATCACATATCCGTCTCTGGGAGGAACATATGACAGGATCGGCAATTGCGGTCATTGGCGCCGGCATGATCGGCGCTGCGCATGCTTTCGGCTACAGGGTCAATATCGACCGGTTCTCTGGCCGGCTCCCCGGCCTGCGCCTGAAGACCATCTGCGACGCCAATGGCGAGCTTGCCGCTGCGATGGCGGCAAACTGGGGTTTCGAAACCATCGCTTCGGACTGGAAGGACGTACTTGAAGATCCGGAGATCGGCATCGTCAGCATCTGCCTGCCGAATTTCCTGCATGTGGAGGTCACGCTGGCCGCACTCGCGGCCGGCAAACACGTCATCTGCGAAAAGCCGCTGGCGCTTGATGCGGAAACGGCAGCCCGTATCTATGAGGCGTCGAAAACGACTTCCACCGTTTCCGCAACCGTCTTCAACTACCGCCGCATCCCCGCCATCGCGGCAATCCGGCAATTGATCCAGAACGGCGAGATCGGCGAACCGGTCAACGCGCTCGTCCAGTATGAAAGCGAATATGCCGCCGACGCGCAGCTGCCCCATAGCTGGCGTTATGAGCGGGACCGGGCCGGACCGGGCGCGCTACTCGATATCGGCACCCATGCCGTCGACATAGCCCGTTTCCTGTGCGGTGAAGTCAAGGAGATCGCCGGCGCAATAGCGACCATTTCCATCAAGCAGCGCTTCCTGCCGGCCGGCGCCAGCATCGGTCATAATCACGTGGCGCTGAGCACGGAAAGCCGGCCGGTCGACAATGACGATGTCATGTCCGCCCTGCTGCGTTTCGAAAATGGTTGCCAGGGCACCTTTCTTGCCAGCCGCGTTGCAGTGGGCATGGGCAACAGCCTGACAGTTGCGATCACCGGCACGAAAGGCACGGTTCGCTACAGTTCCCGCACGCCGGCGCATTACGAGATCGCCCGTTTCGACGGTTCGGGCCAGTCGCCCTTCACCATCGTCGCCAACCATCCGGCTTTGCCTTTCGCCGCGCTGCTGCCGGTGCCGCATGACGGCGTCGCCATCGGTTATGCCGAGGTCTTCGGTTTCATGATCCATGAATTCCTCGACGCCATCGCCAGGGGCGGGCCGATGACGAACGGCTCCATCCTCGACGGCCTGCGCGCGAGCGAAATCCTCGATGCGATCCAGCAGAGCGCAGATACCAACCGGCCCGTAAAGGTCAGGCACGCCGCCGCCTGATGCCAAAGGAGCAAATGATGAAAATTGGTCTCAATACCGACGGCTTCGGCGCGCTGCCGCTTCCCGCCTGCCTCGACCAGATCGCAGAACTCGGCCTCACCCATGTCGAATTCGGACTTGGTGGCTGGTCGAGCGCACCGCATGTGGATATCGCCGATCTGCTTGCCCATGCCGCCTCGCGTGATCGCCTGAAAGGTATGCTGAAGGAGCGAAACCTCGAAATATCGGCGCTGAATTGCTCGGGAAATCCGCTGCATCCGGGGAAGATCGGGGTAGACGACAGCAAACTTGCCTATGACACGCTGGAGCTGGCCGTCCTGCTCGGCGTCGAACGGATAGTCATGATGTCCGGCCTTCCCGCCGGCGGGCCGGAGGACCGGAACCCGAACTGGATCACCTCCTCCTGGCCGCTTGAGGCCATGGAGATGCTGGAATGGCAATGGAGCGAAAGGCTTCTGCCCTTCTGGAGAAAATACGCGGCAGCCGCCGGGCAAAAGGGCCTGAAGATCTGCGTCGAGCAGCACGGCCGCCAGTGCGTCTATAATAGCGAGAGTTTCTTCCGCCTGCGCGACGCGGTCGGGCCAACGGTCGGCGTCAATTTCGACCCCAGCCACCTGATCTGGATGGGCGGCGATCCGATTTCCGCCATCGAGGCGCTGGGTGAGTGCATCTACCATGTCCACGGCAAGGATTCGCGCATCGAACTGCGCGCCCGGATCGACGGCCTGCTCGACACCAAACATGTGATGCCGGTCGAAGGCCGGTCCTGGAATTTCGTCTCGCTCGGCCACGGCACCGCCGTGCATGGCTGGCTCGATATTATCAGGGCGTTGCGCAAGGCCGGTTACGACGACGTCATCAGCATCGAGAACGAGGACTATTCCATGCCGCCGCTCGAAGCCGTCGCCACATCGGCAACCACCCTGCGCTTCTGCATCGAACAATCCGCAGGCGTCAAATGACGCCTGCCGGGGCCGCGCCGCGAAATTAAAGCGCCGGCGCTTGCCAGTTTCCACCAGCCTTCTTTATAGGAAAGCATGAGCAACTTTCCCGCCCGCCCCGGAGTAACGCTTGAAGATGTCGCCAAGGCGGCGGGTGTTTCGCGCTCGCAGGCGTCGCGCGCACTGCGAAACGACCCCGGAGTTCGTAGCGACACGAAGGCCCATATCCTCACTACTGCCGCCAGCCTCAATTATACGCCGAACCTTGCCGCCCAGACACTGGCCAGCCGCCAGAGCCGTTCGATAGGCCTTGTTGTCGGCGATGTGCTCAACCCTTACGAAGCAATGCTGGCGCGCGAATGCGATAAAGCTCTGCGGGATGCAGGTTATTTCGCCATGCTGGCGGTCTCCGGCACGGCCGCAACGCTGCGCGCCTTCATCGACCAGCGCATTGCCGGCCTCGTCCTCATCGGCGCGCCGGGAGAGCGGGAAGAGATCGCCGCCGTTTCCAAGCTGCTGCCGACCGTTTATATCGGCCGCAACCTGGCGGCGGAGATGGTGGAAAGCGTAAGCTCGGATGATGCGCTCGGCGCCCGGCTGGCAACGGAGTTCCTGCTGGGGCTCGGCCATCGCGCCATCGCCCATATTACCGGCGGCACCGGCGCCGGCGCCAACAGCCGCGCAAACGCCTATCGCGACACGATGCAGCGGCATGGCCTGAAACCCATCATCGCCGAAGGCCGGTACGACGTCGACGCCGGCAGCGCGGCAACCGATGCGCTGATGGCCCGCAAGGACCGCCCGACCGCAATCTTCGCGGCCAACGACCTCATTGCGCTCGGCGTCATCAGCCGGCTTGCCGGGCATGGCTTCCGGGTGCCGGATGAAGTGGCCGTCGTCGGCTTCGACGACATACCCATGGCGGCTTCCGAACCGATTTCGCTCACCACCATCCGCCAGAAGGTGCCGGACATGGTTGCCGCCGCCGTTGAAACGCTGACGACGCGACTTGCCGGACCGTCGGCACCGATCCGCAACCTCGTGATCGCGCCGGAACTGATTGTCAGGCGCTCCTCCGGCTTGCAAATCTGAAGCACGGCGCGCCAGATTGTGACGCGCCACGCAATTGCTGCGGTTTGTCTTAAACCGCGACGCGCTTTCCGGTTTCCACCGATTGCACGCAGGCATTGGCAAGTTTGAGGGCCACGACGCCATCTTCACCGGTGGTGGCCGGTTGCCTGCCTTCCTTGAGGGCAGCAATGAACTCAGCGATCTCACCGGCATAAGACGCGGTGTAACGCGTCATGAAGAAGTTCTGCAGGGGCGCGCTGCGATAACCGTCCGCATTGCCGATGACGACCGTGTTCTCATGGTGGTTTTCCGCACGGGCGACGCCGAGCGAACCATGCACTTCCACCCGCTGGTCATAACCATAGGTGGCGCGGCGTGAATTGGTGATGACCGCCTGCCGCCCCGACGCCGTTTCGAGAATGACGGTGGCACTGTCGAAATCGCCGATGTCCTTCAGCTCCGGTTTGACGAGAACCGAAGCATGGGCAGACACCACAACCGGCTCTTCCCCGAGCAGGAAACGCGCCATATCGAGATCATGGATCATCATGTCGCGGAAAATGCCGCCCGAACGCGCGGCATAGGACAAGTCCGGCGCCCCCGGATCGCGCGAAGTGATCGTCACCATTTCGACATCGCCAATGCGCCCGGCATCGATCGCGGCGCGCACGCCGGCAAAATTCGGGTCGTAACGGCGGTTGAAACCGAGCATCAGCGTCACGCCCGCCGCCCTGGCAATCGAGACCACCTCTTCGGCGCGGGCAAGATCGAGATCGACAGGCTTTTCGCAGAAGACATGCTTGCCGGCTCTCGCGAATTTTTCGATGAGGTCGGCATGGGTGTCGGTCGGTGTGCAGATCAGCACCGCGTCGATGGATTGATCCGCCGCAATGGCATCCACCTCCGCCGCCCTCGCTCCCGAGGCCTGCGCCAGAGCTTCCGCTGCGGCCGGCAGGGCGTCCGTAACGGCCACAAGTTCGGCATCATCACTGCCGGCAATCGCCCGGGCATGTACCTTTGCGATACGTCCTGCGCCGATGAGGGCAAGTTTGATCGTCATTTCAATGTCCTTTCACATCAACCCATGCGCCGCTTTTTGCCGAGGCAAAAACCGCGTCGGCCACGGCCGCATTGGCCCGCGCGTCCCGCATGTCGAAATAGGGCACCGCCTCGCCGCGGATCGCCCGGGAGAAATTCGTCACCTCCTCCTCGTATTGGTCGAGCGGCGGAAATTCGAGCGTATGGATGTCCGAATTCGCGTGGTCGGCCGAGGTGTCGATGGCGATGATGTTGGGGCTGACGCGCGAGGGCACATAGGCCTGCGGCAGCGAGATGAAGGCCCTTTCGCAGACGATCTGGATCGATTGCGAGGAGGCCTGCGCCATCGAAACCATGAAGGTCGCGTGTCTGCCGTCGCCGAAATCGAGGATGACCGAGGTGAACATGTCGATGCCGCCGGCATTATGGGCGGCGGCTGCGAAAGCGCGCTTCGGTTCGGAACCAAAAACATAACGCGCCGCCATGGCGGTATAGCAGCCGAGATCGTAATAGGCGCCACCACCGAATTCCGGCTTCTGGCGGAAATCCGCTTCATTGGTCATCATGAAGGACAGGAGCGAGGAGAAGGAAAGCGGCCTGCCATAGTCTTCCGACTGAAGGATTTGCCGCAGCCTGATCCAGCGCGGCTGCTGGCGAACCATGAAGGCCTCGGAAATCTTCAGCGCCGGATCAATATCCCCGAGCTGATCGAGTTCCGCCGCCGTCATGGCTGCCGGTTTTTCGCACAGGACATGTTTGCCGGCCTTCGCCGCCTTGCGGGTCCACTCCACATGCAGATGGTTCGGCAGGGCGATATAGACCGCCTCGACATCAGGATCTGCAAGCACCTCTTCATAGCTGCCATAGGCGCGCTGAATACCGTGCCGGTCGGCCATGGTTCTTGCCCGTTCCACGCTGCGCGCACCGATGGCGAGGGGCTCGCAGACGGCGCTTTTGACGAGGCCGGGAATGATGGCACCGTCCGCGATGCGCGCGGCGCCGAGTATGCCCCACCGGACGGGGGCGATGATGTCGTTCATGATGTTTCCTCCCTGGAGAGACGCCCGCCTTTGACCGGCCAAGAACGCCCTCGGACGCGGCAAACATGCCCCGGCGCATCGCGCCCGGCAAATGCCACACTGATGGAAAACCATCAGCCTTGCGACTTCTCAGAAAGGCAGCGGGTTCGGGAGGTTTTCCGGCCCGTAAAGGACGATGGGCACCTCCGTTTCAGGTGGAAAGGCCCCCTGTCCGGCATCGAAGAATTCGAAATGGCGAAGCAGGATGTTCACCGCCAGCCGCACCTGCAGTTCCGGGCTCTGGTCGATCGTGAGCGACATCAGTCCTTCCCGCAGAAACGCAGCGGTGTTGCGCGTCAGTTCGTGCCCGACAAAGAGGGGGCGATCCGGTAGAATATCGGCGCGGATGGCCCGCGCCACACCGATATTGGCCGCTCCCACATTGTAGACGGCAACGGTATCGGGCTCGGCATGAAAAGCCTCGCGCAGCTGAAGCTCCGAACGGGTGCGGTCGTCGCCTCCTTCCACGATGCGCGCCACATGCCAGCCCGGCGCCTTTTCCGCCAGAAACTGCGTGACCCCACGCACACGGTCGGCATGTGACTGGAAACCGAGATGATTGCACAGCAGGATGACCGGTCCCGGTTTGCGCGCCATCCTGCTGATGAAATAACCGGCCGAGCGGCCGGCGCGATAGTGATCCGTGCCGGCATAACCGATCCGCGCCGAGCCGGGAACGTCGGAGATGACGGTGACGACGGGAATGCCCCGGGCGCTCAGCTCCTCCACCGCTGCATGGACGAGCGGATGATCCTGCATATAGGAGACGACCGCATCGCAGCCGGTCTTTGCCAGCGCCTTTGCCAGGGTTTCCGGCCGCTCATCCTCCAGCACCGTCCGGTGAATGACGATCGACCTGTCGAGTGAGGTTGCGATCCGCCGGAACTCGAAGCCCATGCGGGCGATGAGCGGCAGTTCCGGCCGGGCAAGGATGACATCGATCCGGATCAGCCTGCGATGCGCCTGCGGCAACATGCGGCGCAGGCCAAGTTCCTTTGCCGCCTGCAAGACCCGTTTGCTGACCGCCTCGCTGACATTGCCGCGCTCATTGAGGACCCGGTCGACGCTTGCCGTGCCGACCCTTGCCCGTTCGGCAACATCCGTGATCGTGACACGCCTGCCCTGCCGTTTCGACACCATCCCCAAGCTCCTCCGCACCGCCTGCCTGTACGTTCAGTATTTTCGCCCGCACGGCTACAACGACTATCGTCTTCCTGATGGAAATCAATCAACCATTCCAGCACAATCTTACCCGCACAATATCGCGCCGGCAGGTTAGAGCAGCTGCTGCCGTAACAGAGCTTCCAGCCAGTCGGCAAAGACCTGCAATCGCCGCGACAGATGCCGGCGATGCGCATAAAGCAGCGTCATCGGCATCGGTTCAGCCCGATGGGCGGGCATGACCTCGACCAGTTCACCGCTTTCGAGATGCGGACTGACATCATAAGCGGGTATCTGGATCAAACCGAGACCGGCCAGACAGCAGGCGATGTAGGCCTCGGCACTGTTGACGGTGACGCGGCCGCGCATGGAAACCGAATGCAGCGCCTCGCCTTCAAGCCATTCCCAGTTTTCCACACGCCCACTGGAGGGCGACGCATAATTGATGGCCCAGTGGCGGGAAAGATCATGGGGAAGCTGCGGCGTGCCGTGACGCTCGAGATAGGCGGGGCTGGCGACATTGATCAGCGGCAGCTTGCCGATCGGCCTTGCGATGAGACCGGAATCGCTGAGCGGACCGACGCGCAGCACACAATCGATATTGTCCTCCACCAGATCGACAGCCCGGTCCGTAACACCAAGGCTGATGTCGATCTGCGGGTAAAGATCGAGGAATTCCGGCAGGGCGGGTGCGATGACAAGGCGGCCGATCCGGCCCGGCACATCGATCCGCAGCCGCCCCGAAGGTTGCGCCGCGCTTTGCCGGAACAGGTTTTCCGCATCTTCGACATCGGCGATCAGCCGCTGGCACCGCTCGTAAAAAGCCGATCCATCCTCGGTTGGAGAGACCTTGCGCGTGGTGCGGTTGAGCAGGCGGGCGCCGACGCGTGCCTCCAGCTCCTGCACCGCCGCCGAAACCGAGGAGCGCGGAATGCCCAGCGTATCGGCGGCCCGCGTGAAACTCGCGCAGTCTACGACGCGCGCGAAGATGCGGAACAGGTCGATGCGATCCAACGGACATCCTTCACTGTGCGGATTTTCTGACAAGTCATGTCAGAATGGTGGCCTTTATCGCGTAATTCTAGACGATATCCTTGCGACATGAAAGCGTGGCAGTCATCGCTGCGCACCGGCAAAGGAGGCCAACCCCATGACCGATCATTCCATCAAAGGTAAAACAGTCATCATCGCCGGCGGCGCGAAAAACCTCGGCGGGCTGATCGCACGCGATTTCGCCAGCCAGGGCGCAGACGCAATCGCCATCCACTATAACAGCCCCGCCACAAAGGCCGATGCCGACGCAACCGTGGCGGCCGTGAAGGCAGCCGGCACGGAGGCCGTTGCGCTCCAGGCCGATCTCACGACGGCAGGTGCGGTCGAAAAACTGTTTGCCGATACCGTCGCCGCCATCGGCCGGCCGGATATCGCCATCAACACGGTCGGCAAGGTGCTGAAGAAACCGATCCTCGAAACATCGGAAGCCGAATATGACGAGATGACCGCCGTCAACGCCAAGTCCGCCTTCTTTTTCCTCCAGCAGGCCGGCCGCCACGTCAATGACAATGGCAAGATCTGCACCCTCGTTACCTCCCTGCTTGGAGCATTCACGCCGTTTTACGCCAGCTATGCCGGCACCAAGGCGCCGGTGGAGCACTTCACCCGCGCCGCCGCCAAGGAATTCGGCGAACGTGGCATCTCGGTGACGGCGATCGGTCCCGGACCGATGGACACGCCGTTTTTCTACGGTCAGGAGACGCCAGAAGCGCAGGCCTATCACAAGAGCGCAGCGGCCCTCTCCGGCTTCTCGAAGACTGGCCTTACCGATATCGATGACATCGTTCCCTATATCCGCTTCCTCGTTACCGACGGCTGGTGGATGACGGGGCAAACCGTTCTGGTCAATGGCGGTTACACCACGAAATAAGATGCGGCGGACGAGGTGACGCGAGGCGCAGATATTCTGCCGCCCGCTCACCTGTCATGACCGGGGCGACAGACCTAAACCGCCTGTCGCCCCGGTGTTGTTTCAGCCCGCATGGACACCATCGCGGTGCGATGCCTCACCGTTGCCCAGAAAACCCATGATCAGCCGGACGAGGGCATCTTCGAATGCGGCGGTCCCGAGCAGATTCGTCTCCTCCAGAATGGCGGCACGCAAAGCACCCAGCACGGCCCGCGTCAGGATAAAAACCTCGGTCTCCGTAAGCACGGCATCGTTGTCGACCGAATTGCGCCACGTCTCCACAATCAGGCCCGCAACGGAATCGAGACGGGTTGGAACCCCGCGCGCGGTTGCAAGGCGCATGATTATCAGCGTGAAGCTCTTGCGCATCCGGCTGTGGCGGGTGAAGGATTCGATCAGTATACGCACCACCTGCCGCACCGTTTCCGCAGGCGCGCCGGGCGCGACCCTGCCGAGCGCCGCACGAATCCGCATTTCGCTGCTCTCCCGCTCGCGCTCCACCAGGTTTTGCAGAATGGCGTCCCGGTTCGGGAAATATTGATAGAGCGTGCCGATCGAAAACCCGGCTTTTTCCGCGATGCGATTGGTGGTCAGTGCCGTCTCACCCTCCTTCCGCAAAATCTGAGCGGAGGCTTCGAGGATGATGCCGACCGTGTGTCGCGCGCGCGCCTGAGACGGCTTTTTCCGAACAGAAACAAGACCCTGATTATCCGCCGCCATGATGCTCCCGACGTTCTGGAATGCGAGTATCAAAACCGAGCTTTGCTCATAAAATTCGCCAATGCAACCCCGCTGGCGGCAGCCGGCCCTTGGTCGGAGCGTTGCGCCGAATTCAAGAAAGGTGATGAAATGAATCGAAATCTTACAACTCTGGCTCTGATGCTGGCCATCACTGTCCCATCCGCGGCAAACGCCGCGAGCGCGGCTTTTGCCGTCGCCAACGTCAATCTAAGGGCCGGCCCGGGCACGGCCTATCCGGTCGTCACCACCCTGTTCGCCGGTTCGGCCGTCACGCTTCACGGCTGCATGGCAAATCTGAGCTGGTGCGACATTGGCTGGGCGGGCAACCGCGGCTGGGTGGCCGCCAGCTATATCCGGGTGGAGTATAACGGCAATACGATCGTCATCACGCCGTCGACCACATCCCAGCTCAACATCACCGTCGTCAGCTTCAATTACAGCTATTGGCAGGCGCATTATGCCGGCAGGCACTGGTACGGCCACTGGGACAACTATCACGGCTCCCCCCGGCATGCACACGGGGCAGGCGTCGTCGCATGCGGCCCGAATGCGTGCCGTTATGGCAGCGTCCGCCACAATCACGACGGCACCACCATCCGGCACGGAAAGATCGTGCGGCCGTGACACGGCTTTTCCGCGCCGAACCGGGATTCAGACAAAATAGGAAACTGGACCGGCATCCAGAGCAACAACGCGTGTTTGCGCAATCCACACAGAGAGAAACCATATGACAGGCTCCATCCTTCCAGCAGCTGTCCGCATGGCCGCGACCGGCTTTCTGATGGTCTATATGTCCCTTCCGGCACAACCCGCACTGGCACAGTCAAACCCGGACCTACGCAAGACCTGCGAAGCCGATCACCACAGGCTGTGCAGCGCAATTGCGCCGGGCGGCGGCCGCATCCTCCAATGCCTTGCTGCACGCGAGAAAGAGCTGACAGAAGAATGCGCCGCCGTCATTCGCCGATACAAGAGCCAATACAGGGATTGAGCCTAGATCAGCCGAGTACCAGTCGACAATCAGTTCACACATCGGCAATCTGGAAGACAGCGCGGCATCATCCAACAGGAGACGGCCTTTTCCTCCAAACAGGGTGACAACATCTCGCACGGTTTTGTCCACGATACCCGAGGCCATAAAAAGACGCCTGTCATATGGCCTGCATGAATATACCGATATAAAACTCCCCCATCCTGTTAACGGAGCCATTTGGGGGTAGCGGATGAATTCGGGGCGTCGCGGTGTTCTCGCTTTTTTGGGCAGCCTTGTTCTGGGCGCGCCATCCCTCGGCAAAGCAGCAAGCAAATCATCGGCCTTTGCCGAATCCCGGTCCGAATATAAACCCCGGCATGTTCTGTGTTTCCTCGGAACAGAAAAAGGTCTGACAGCGCTCCAACAAAGCGCTCGCACCGCAGTCGACACATTTGCTGCCGATTTCAGTATCGATGAGGAATATTCGCAGGATGAACCGGACGACCGGATGGAGCGATCCTTCAATGTCTGCTGGGACCGAGTTGACCCGGACACCTATCAGGAGGCCGACGAAGAGGCTGTCGCGGGACACGGTTCGGTTCTTTATGTGCTTGGCCCGTCGATGGACGCGGAAAATGCGGTCACGACATCGGCCACGGCCCTGCAGTTCGTGCAACATATGCTCGACCACGGCGCCATCGCCGTCAAAGGCGAAAGCGCAGGGGTCGCGCATGGAGCACGGCGCTGGAAAGAGCTTTTCGAGCAGTCACGCAGCGACGCCGCGTCAGGTGATCTGCTGGCGCTTGCCAGAACCTGCCGTCTCGCTTTCGCACGCCGACCGATCGGCGACGATGCCAACGGCATGGCAAGCGTCGGATTTCATCTGGTCGGGCTGCCTGATGTCGAGGTGGGCTTTATCCGGAAAGACGAAAACCTGCCGTCAACCAATCCGGAACAATTGAAGATCGCCGCGCTGATGGACGATATTGCTGATCAAATGGCGCGCGATGGTGTGGAAACGACAGTAACGGCTCATCATGCCACCCTGTCCAATGACATGCGGTATGAGGACGATAGTTACAAATTTAATCCGTTCGGCGTCGTGAGCATTCAAGACTACAAACTCTGACATGGAGGCGAGCTGCCGCTACCGATGCTATCGCCCTGATGCGCGGGTACTAGCGCCTAAGGGGCAAGATCACTCTCTCCCGCCACAAGCTGCATCGGCCAGATGCAATGGCGGGCCTGATCGGGATAGAAAGGCGCAAAGGCGGGCATGGTCGATAAAAGCGTCTGGGCGACCGTCACGCCAAGATCATGCAGCGACATGCGAAAACTGGTCAGGCGCGGTTCGAGAAACTGGCCGCGTGGGCCGTCGCGAAAACCGATGACGGCGAGATCGCGCCCCGGTTTAAGGCCGACTTCGGCAAGCCGCCGGTAAAGGCCAACCGCCATCAGCTCATAGATCAGCACGATGGCCGTCGATCGCGGGCGCATCTGCAGCCACTCACTGGCGGCATGATATCCGCCCTGCTCGCTCGATTTTGTCCGGATAACCAGAGACGGATCATATGTTATGCCGTTTTCCTCGAGGGCGCGTTTATAGGCTTCCAGAAAGACATAACCGAGATTGATGTCGTTATCGGCGGCCGCGACCGCAATGGTACGATGACCTGCGGCCACCAGCCGGTTGACGGCGCTTTTCGCCACGCCTTCGAAATCGAGATCGATCCAGGCATGGTCCGTGCTGGACGAGGTGCGGCCGAGCGCCACAAAAGGCAGACGGGTCTGTTTCAGGAAATCAACACGCTTGTCGATCCGACGGGTCGAGGAAATGATCATCGCGTCAACCATGCGGCGCGCCACCATGCGCTTCAGATATTCGTCCGGATCTTCCTCCCCCGGACAGGGAAGAACGATCAGATCGAGATTGTGGCCGGAAAACACGCTTTGCAGGCCATCC
Source organism: Rhizobium rhizogenes (assembly GCF_002005205.3). The sequence continues at coordinate 645,679 of NZ_CP019702.2, forward strand.
GTCACACCCATGAAGAAGTTGTCGGAATTCTCCACCGTCTGCGCGTCGCTGCCTGTCATCAGGCCGATGACATTGGTGGTGCCTTGCCGCAGGCTGCGGCCCGATTGATTGGCGACATAACCAAGCTTTTCCGCCGCTTCCAGAACGCGACGGCGCGTTTCCTCGTTCACATCGGGCTTGCCGTTCAGGGCACGGGAAACGGTGCCTATCGATATATCAAGATAATCGGCAAGCTGACGGATTCCTTTCATGCATTCCCCTCCCAAACCGGACGCGCAATCAACGCGCCCCTTTACGGTCTTGACATATCTAACATCATCGTCATAGTCTCGTAAACGTTTACGACGCTTTGCGCAAAGAGGAGTTTGCGAAAGAGTCCGGGGAGATGAGATGACATTCAACGCCGTTTTATGCGGGTGCGGAGCCATGGCCAAAGGCTGGCTGCGCGCCATTCAATCCACGCCGGAAATCGCCGGCGCGATCAGGATCGCCGGGCTGGTTGATCTGAACGAGGGCACGGCCCGCGCACTTGCCGAAGAATTCGCGCTTGCGAACGCGGTCATCGGCACCGATCTCCGTGAGGTGCTGGCGCAAACAAAAGCAGACATATTATTTGACGTCGTCATTCCGCAGGCGCGCTTTGCCGTGGTTGCGGCAGGCCTTGAGGCCGGGTGCCATGTGCTCAGCGAAAAGCCGCTTGCGGCATCGATGGAAGAGGCAGGTAGCCTCGTGAAACTGGCCAAAAACGCCGGAAAAGTCCACGCGGTGGTGCAAAATCGGCGGTTCGTGGCGGGTATCCGGCGGCTACGACGCGCCGTGGAAGACGGCATCATTGGCGATCTGACGGCCATTCATTGTGATTTTTTCCTTGGTCCTCATTTCGGCGGCTTCCGTGAAGAGATGAAGAACGTCCTGCTTCTCGACATGGCGATCCATACCTTTGACGCAGCCCGTTTTGTCGCCAATGAAAAACCCCTCTCCGTCTTTTGCGTGGAAAAGAACCCGGCCGGTTCCTGGTATGCCCACGGGGCAAGCGCCAATGCCATTTTTGAATTCTCCAACGATGTGGTCTTCACCTATCGTGGCTCATGGTGCGCCGAGGGTGAAAGAACCAGCTGGGAAGCCCGCTGGCGGCTGATCGGCTCGAAGGGAATGATCCTCTGGGATGGTGAAGACGGTTTCTCCGCCTCCGTGGCGGGTGATGAACAGGGCCTCTTGCGAGGCTTCACGACCGTAAACGTTTCCGATAGCGTTTCTGAACGGGATACACGCGGCCACGCCAGCGTCATTCTCTCGTTCCTCGAATCCATCCGCACCGGCCGGATGCCGGAGACGGCCTCTTTCGACAACATCAACAGCCTTGCCATGGTGATCGGCGCGATTGAGAGCGCCCGCCTTGGTCAGCGTGTTTCCATTGCAGCATAAGGACTGAAAGACGTGAGCAATCCGGCAAAATCCATCCGTATCGGCACCATGGTCAGCGCCACCAAGGGACAGGCGGCTGAGCGCATCGGCCAGATCGCCGATCTCGGCTTTGAAAGCTTCGAGCCGTTCTTCTGGCAGACGACCAACGGTCAGGACATCGCTGAACTCGGCAAGCGCTGCCGCGAGGCGATCGGTGAGCGCGACATCACCATCAATACGCTCGGCATGTTCGGCAATCCGCTGGAAGAAACCGAGATCGACCTGCAGACATTGCAGGGCTGGAAAGACTGCATCGACAATGCCCATCATTTTGGCGCGACCTGTGTTGCTGGCTTTACCGGCCGGTTGCGTGGCAAGCCCCTGCCCGAGAGCCTGCCCCGATACAGGGAAATCTGGAGCGAGCTTGCAAAACGCGCCGCCGACAAGGGCGTGAAGATCGCCTTTGAAAACTGCGCCATGGACGGCAACTGGCAGACAGGCGACTGGAACATCGCCCACAATCCGGACGCCTGGGAAATGATGTTCAACGAAACGCCGGATGACAATATCGGCATCGAATGGGAACCCTGCCACCAGATGGTCTATCTCATCGATCCGCTGCCGCAGATCCGCAAATGGGCGGACAAGATTTTCCACGTGCATGGCAAGGACGCGACCATTCGCTGGGACGTCATTCGCGAGCACGGCATTTTCGGCAAGGAGAAGTTCGTCTTCATGCGCACGCCGGGCTTCGGCGACAGCAACTGGACGGATATTATTTCCGAACTGCGCCTTGCCGGCTGGTCCGGCTCCATCGACATCGAAGGCTGGCATGATCCCGTCTATCGCGACGCGCTGGAAATGACGGGCCAGGTGCATGGTCTGAACTATCTGAAAAAATGCCGCGGCGGCGATTTCGTCGTCGACCCGACATAACGGAAACCTTTGGGGAGAAGATTTCCGAAAACTGCAGCGACGATAACCAAAAGGAGGAGATTATGGGTATCGCGAAATGCATGATGGCCGGCGCATTTGTGCTGGCGGGCGTATCCGCCGGCGCGATTGCCGCCCACGCGGAGGACGTGACATTGACCCTGTGGTCGCTGGATCGTGATATCCAGCCGGCACCGAACCTCATAAATGAATTCAACAAGCTCAATAACGGCATCAAGATCGAATATCGGCAATTGCAGTTCGATGATGTGGTGAGCGAAGCGATGCGTGCCTATTCGACCGGCAATGCGCCGGACATCATCGCCATCGACAACCCCAACCACGCCATGTTCGCCGCCCGCGGCGCCTTTCTTGACGTGACCGACATGATCGCCAAGTCGGATGTCATCAAGACGGAAAACTATTTTCCCGGGCCGCTGAAATCGGTGATGTGGGACGGCAAATATTTCGGCGTGCCGAAGGCGACAAATACGATTGCGCTTTATTACAACAAGGACCTGTTCAATGCCGCCGGGCTCGATGCGGCAAAACCGCCGCAGACCTGGGACGAGCTGGTGGAAGCGGCCCGCAAGCTGACCAACCCTTCAAAGAACGTCTATGGCATCAGCTTCAGCGCCAAGGCCAATGAGGAAGGCACCTTCCAGTTCCTGCCCTGGGCGCAGATGACGGGCGCGACCTACAAGAACATCAATACCGAGGGTGCCGTCAAAGCGCTCGAAACGTGGAAACTGATGCTGGATGAAAAGCTGGCGTCACCGGACACGCTGACGCGCAGCCAGTGGGATTCCACCGCCACCTTCAACGCCGGCAATGCCGCCATGGTCATTTCCGGCCCATGGGAAATCGACCGCATGCTGAAGGACGCCAAGTTCGACTGGGGTGTTGCCCTGCTGCCGGTGCCTACACCGGACGCCCCCCGGTCTTCGGCCATGGGCGATTATAACTGGGCGATTTTCTCCAAGACCAAGCACCCGGAAGAGGCCTTCAAGGCCATCGAATTCTTTGCGTCTCAAGACAAGGACATGTTCAAGAACTTCGGTCAATTGCCGGCGCGCTCGGATGTTCCCGTACCGCCAACCGGCAATGCGCTGAAGGATGAGGCGCTGAAGACCTTTGTCGAGCAGCTGAAATATGCGCAGCCGCGCGGCCCCTCGCCCGAATGGCCGAAGATTTCCAAGGCCATTCAGGATGCCATCCAGGGCGCCCTGTCGGGACAGATGACGCCGAAAGCCGCGCTCGATCAGGCCGCCGAAAAGATAAAGCTGGTCGAAGGCTGATTGGATGGACGGGCGAGCGGAATGTCCGACGCCCATCCGCAGGGTTCCTCCCGGTGGGGTCGCCTGTCGCAAAATGCGGCGGCGGCCCCAAGCGGAGCTTGCGAGGATGTTTCATGAAAAAACTGTTTTCCAGCGTCAGTGACGGTCGCGGTTTCGACATCGTCCTTGTCGCCCTGCCCTTGAGTTTCCTGTTCGTCATGGCGGGTCTGCCGCTCATCTACAACATTGTCATGAGCTTTCAGGAAGTCGACATGTTCAGCCTGGGTACCTTCGTGCGCCCGTTTGTCGGTTTCAAGAACTACATCGATCTGTTCCGGCAGCCGGAAACCCTGCCGATCCTGATGAACACCGTCACCTTCGTCGTCGCCTCGATTGCCGGGCAGTTCGCCATCGGTTTCGGACTGGCGCTGTTCTTCTGGGTGAATTTTCCCGGCGCCACCTGGCTGCGCGGCCTGTTCCTCGTCTCGTGGGTCATGCCCGGCCTCGTCGTCGGCGCCATCTGGAACTGGATCCTGTCCGGCGATTTCGGTGTGCTGAATTTCTTCCTGCGGGAAAGCGGCCTGATATCGGGCAATATCTTCTGGCGTTCGGATGCGAATTTTTCGCTGTGGGCCGTCGTCATCGCCAATGTCTGGCTCGGCACCTCCTTCAACATGATCCTGCTTTCCGTCGGCCTCGCCTCAATCCCCGGCGATCTTTACGAGGCGGCGGAGCTGGACGGGGCGAACGCCTGGCAACGCTTTTACACCATTACCCTGCCGATGATGCGCTCCACCATCGGCGCGATCGTCTCGCTCGGGCTGATCTTTACGCTGCAGCAATTCGATCTTTTCGCCGCCATTACCGATGGCGGACCGAACAACAGCTCCAACGTGGCGCAATATTGGGCCTGGGACCTGTCCTTCCGGCAATATGATTTCGGCAAGGGCGCAACGATCTCGGTCATCATGATCGTCTTCGTCATGCTGGCTTCCATCGTTTATGTGCGTTCCACACGGCATGAGGTGCGCGGATGAGCACCACCAACCGCAATCGCCTGATGCTGGCAATCGCCATCGTGCTCGCCATCATCTACCTCTTCCCGCTTTACTGGATGTATCTGACATCGCTTAAAAGCGGCTCGGAGATGTTCGCCAACCCGCCCTCCTTCTGGCCCGGCGATCCGCAATGGCAGACCTATGCCTATGTGTGGAACAGCCGCAACATGGGGCGCTACCTGTGGAACTCGGTGCTGATCGCGTCCAGCGCGGTGCTGTTGATCACCATTCTCGGTGTCGGTTGCGCTTATGTGCTGGCCCGCTATCGCAATGTCTGGGTGGATATCGGCCTGTTCCTCATCCTCATGCTGCAGGTTCTGCCGGCATCGCTGATGATCACACCGATCTTCGTCGGTTTCTCGCAATTCGGGCTTCTGGATTATCCGCGCCTTTCGGTCATCCTCGCGATTGCGGCGAAAAGCATGCCCTTCTTCGTCGTGCTGGTGCGTGCCACCTTCATGGCCGTGCCGCAGGAATTGGAAGAGGCGGCGCTGGTGGACGGTAATTCCCGCGTCGGCGCGTTTTTCAATATCGTGCTGCCGCTTGCCAGAAACGGCATTCTCGTCAGCGCCATCCTCATCTTCATGCAGGCCTTCGGTGAATTCGTCTATTCAAAATCGATGATACAGGCGGCGGAATTGCAGCCCGCCAGCGTCGGCCTCAATTCCTTCATGGGCCCCAATACCAGCGAATGGAACAACATCATGGCCTATGCGACCATGTATGTGACGCCCATTCTCGCCCTCTTCATTCTCTTGCAGCGCCGCATCGTTTCCGGCCTGACCTCAGGAGCGCTCAAATGACCCTTCAGATCGAACTTTCCGGCGTCAACAAATATTACGGCGCCTTCCATGCGCTGAAGAACATCAACCTTTCCATCAGGAAGGGCACCTTCGTCGCACTTGTCGGCCCCTCTGGCTGCGGCAAATCCACCCTTTTGCGTTCGCTCGCCGGGCTGGAAACCATATCGGCCGGCGACATGCGCATTGCCGGAACGCTCATGAATGGCGTGCCGCCGCGCAAACGCGATGTGGCCATGGTGTTCCAGTCCTATGCGCTCTACCCGCATATGACAGTGGAAGAAAACCTCACCTATTCCCTGCGCATGCGCGGCGTCGCCAAGACGGAAGCCCGCAAGGCGGCGGAAGAGGTTGCGGCCACAACAGGTCTTTCCAAACTGATGAAGCGTTATCCGCGTGAACTTTCCGGCGGTCAGCGCCAGCGCGTGGCCATGAGCCGGGCGATCATCCGCAATCCGCAGGCCTTCCTGTTCGATGAGCCACTTTCCAATCTCGACGCGGCGCTGCGCGTCCATATGCGCAAGGAAATCCGCGCGCTGCACGACCGCCTGCACGCAACCTCTGTCTATGTCACCCATGACCAGATCGAGGCGATGACCATGGCCGATCATGTCGTCGTCATGCGCGATGGCATCATCGAACAGCAGGGCACGCCGCTGGAATTATACGATCGCCCGGTCAATCGTTTCGTGGCGGGCTTCATCGGTTCACCGGCGATGAATTTCATTCCGGCTACCGTTAGCGCGGATGGCGCTTCGCTTCTGTTGCGGTTCGGCGAAGGCGAGCCGCAGCAGCCGATCAGCAATCGGGCCGCCTTGCCGCCGGGCCAGCAAGTGATCGTCGGCATCAGGCCGGAGCACATAAGGCCCACAGCGGCAAATGGCGCGGCATTGACGCTGCCCGTTTCCGCCGTGGAAACCACCGGCTCGGCCACCTTCCTCACAACCGGCACATCCACGGAACTGATCATTGCGGTGCAGGGGCGCAGCGAGGTCAAAGCAGGCGAGGTCATAGGCCTCGATATCAACCCTTCCGATATGCATCTCTTCGATGAAGAAACGGGCGTCGGTCTCGCAAGCCGATAAGCCGAAGACAAACAGGACACCGGACCGTCGGCAAACCAAAACGGTTTCCAACGGTCCGGGTCCGTTTCACGGCCAGAGAAGAGACCTGTCCCAGGTCGCGCCGTCTCCGGAGAGAACATATCGCAGCCGCTTGTGATTGCGGTCGGATGCCCCCTGCCAGAACTCCGCGACAACGGGCGCAACGGCATAGACACGCCATCCCGGCGAAACGTAATCCGGATTGGCCGCGATGAGTGCCTGCGCCTCGGCCATGCGGCTTTCAAGGCCCTCGCCCGCTTCCAGAATTTCGCTTTGCCGCGAGGCGATGGCGCTGGCCCGCGAGCTGGCGGGCCGGTCGAGAAAATCTTCCGCACATTCACTGTCAGAAAGCATGATTGCGGGGCCACGCAGGCGGACCTGCCGTCCGAGCGCCGACCAGTAGAAGGTCAAAGCGACATGCGACCTGTTTTCGATCTGCCGCCCCTTGGGGCTCTCGGCCTTAATGGCAAAATGCCAGCCGCGTTCATCGAGGTTTTTCAGGATCAGCATGCGGGCATCGGGCCAACCATTCTCGTCCACCGTGGACAAGGTCATGGCGTGCGGCTCGCGGATACCTTCATTGAGGGCATCGTCCAGCCACAGGGCGAAAGCGTCCTGCGGCGTATCGGGCAGCGCAAGCGGATCGCACTCCGGGAGAGGCGCTTTCAGCGACGGGATTTGGCGCAGCCTGTCTTTCATCGACAGGGCGATGGCCTCGGAACATGTCATGGTCGGTTCTCCTCTAAAATGATGGCGGGAATGGCGGAAAGCTCAGTGACCGAAAGTCCGGGCCCCGGGCCTTCAGGTCGCAGCAAGATGGTCGAGAGACCGGCCGCGCGGCCGCCGGCAATGTCGGCATGGGGATTATCGCCAATCATCCAGCAAGCACGATGCGGTGCCAGAACCCCGGCCACATGACGAAAAAGCGCAACCGAGGGCTTCTCAAGGCCGATCTGCCCGGAGGAAAAGACATGATCCATGTAACCGGAGAGCCCGATGCTTTTCACCAGTAACGGCAGTTCCGGCGCAAAATTGGACAGGATCACATGACGCCAGCCGGCCGCGGATAATTTTGCCAGCACGGGCATCGCCTGCGGATCGATTTCCCAGCCGGCGGGATCGAGATAGATCTCACGCGAGCGTTCTGCGACCTCCGCCGCCATGCCTCGGTCCATGCCCAGTGCCACGAGCGCCGCTTCGGCTGCGGTGAGAATGGCGCGCCACCACCCTTCCGCATCCCCCGCAAAGGCATGTGCGAGTTCCGCCCGATGCCAGGGAAACGCACCGGACAAAAACGGACGGATATTGTCGGCCATGCCGAGGAAGACGGGATCGGCCATTCCCGCTGCGGCCTCCAGCGCGCCGGTATAACGTCCCCTGCGAACGGCAAGGGTGCCCTCAAAATCCCAAACAATGTAGCGGTCAGGCGAAATACTGGTATTCATGCGGACAACCGAGGCGGATGAGTTATAAATGGAATAAACCTCATTCAAGAGGTATATACCTTTAATCTCATTCATGTGACATCTGCAAGACAATCGGACGCCGCGCATGGACAAAGGAACATCAGAAACACAATCGCTCTGGCGGCAGGTCGCCACCGCATTGCGCGGGCGGATCGAACAGGGGCAGTTGAAGCCCGGCGAAAAAATTCCCTCCAGCCAGGACATCGCCCGAGAATTCAACGTCAACCGTATGACCGCGCGCCGCGCGCTGGCATCACTGGAAGAAGAAGGCCTGCTGCGCATTCTGCATGGCAGCGGCACTTTTGTCAGCGAAGCGCCGATCCCTTACGTCGTTGGCCGCCGCGTCCATTTCGACCGCAATCTCGAAGCCGTGAATGCGCGGCCGGAACGCAAACTGCTGCGCTGGTGGCTTGAACCGGCGACGCAAGACGTCGCGGCAGCTCTTGGTCTTGGTGCAAAAGCGCCGCTGATCGCCCTGGAAATCGGCGCCTACGCCAACGGCCACCCCATCGGCATCGGCACGCGCTTTTGTTGCGCGACACGGTTTTCCGGCTTTCCGGAGATTTTCGAGGAACTTGGATCGATCAGCGAAACGCTGAAGCGGTTCGGCGTGAATGACTATCACCGTGCAAAAACAATCGTCGTCGCAAGGCTGCCCGCTCCGCACGAACATCATTTCCTCAAATCATCAAAATCCCTGCCGGTCCTCGCCTATACCGCGACAGACCAGACGACGGACGGCGACCCGATATCCTGCTTCATCGGTTGCTTCTCGTCACAGGCGATCGAATTGCACATCGCCGACTGATGATCGGGGAAACGCGAATGAAGCTGAACAGGAAGACATGGTTTCTTATTGGCATTGCCGCCCTTCTGGCATTTGCGGCTTTCCAGCTGAAGGATTTTCACATCGGCATAGGGGAGCGCGCCATGGGCGGCTATGATGGTTCCTCCACCGACCCTGAAGCAGCCTCCAGCGCTGCGCGTGAAGCAAGGGAGGCTGCCGCGCGCGCCGAAGCCGCAGTCGACGCCCTGAAACGCCAGGACTAGCTGTTGCAGCAGGTTCCCAGAAACCGCTGGTTCAGCGGTTTCTGAACAGATCGATGATGTTGCGGCGCGCGGTGGTTGCGGGCACGGCGGTGCCACGATCGACCTCCCGCGCGGCGATGGCCGGCGAACCGGAGCCATCAATATCCACCCAGCGACCGGCATGGTTGGTGGATTGACGCTTGAGATAGCTATAGGGCGTCTCGTCCCAGCGGAGGATTTTCGGCTTCATATTGTCGAGAATGAAATCGCCGCGATCCGTCCTTACCGTGAGGACGGCATGACCATCTCCCCGCTCGTCACGGACAACGGTGATCAGCAGGTTGGAGGCCGGCAGGCCGATATCCATCAGGCGCTTGCGCTTTTCCAGCACGATGTCATCGCAATCCCCGGCACCCTTGTAGGGATATTCCCAATAGTCCTCGTAACCCCATACCTCCATATCGGAACGCTGGTCGATTTCGACATTGACGGTGCTGTTGACGGAAACGATGGTTTTCCAGTTGTCGGGCGTGAGATGAAGCGGCGGCATGGCCTTCACGGGCTGACACTCCGCCGAATGCCGCTGGCAGAATTCATAGTGCCCCACCGGCTGCGAGGTGATCGCACCCGTCGACATCGAGGGCGAAGCCTCTGCCGGCGAAAGCAGGCCCACAGCGGTCAGCAGAAAACATGCTTGCAGTATTTTTTTGAAATAGGTCATGTCCATCTCCTGATGACATGACCTACCGCTACCGGCTTGACTTCACTTGAAACAAATCGCTCGACTTTTAACGATACCGAGAATAGCGGCGTTTTCCTCCCCTCGCACCGCCCGCGCCCCTCGTGGCGCCGGCAACGGTAATGTGAGCGGCGGCAACTTGCCATGCATGGTGGGCCTGCCTATGAAGGAGCCGTCACCGCAATAAATCCACATTACAGAGAACGCTGCATGAGCCTGTTTGCGAAGATCACCCGCGCAGCCACCGTCATTCTGACATTGGCCTGCCTTCCCAATTACGCGGTGGCGCAGCAGATGACTGTCGTTCCCCCCGGAAACCGCTCGGCGGAGCAGCCGGAAATACCGAGAGCCTCGGCGATCCGGACCAAGGCTTTCTATACGACCTACGAGGAAAAATTCCGCAAGACGATCGATCTCCTGAACAGCGAGCCCGCCCTCGTCGGCAAAATCAAGAAGGCGGCGGCAGCCTATGGCATCGACCCGATCCACATTGTCGGCGCCATCGTCGGCGAGCACACCTTCAACGTCTCGGCCGTGGATCGCCTGCAGACCTATTACGTCAAGGCCATTTCCTACGCCGAACTCGATATCAAATTCAGCTATAATGGCGTTTCCCTGAAGACATTCCTCCAGCGGCCGGAATTCCGGTCCTGCGAGCCGCTTGCCACCACCTCCGAACAATGGAGCTGCCGCGATACCGTCTGGGACGAGGATTTCCGCGGCAAGGTGGTGGATGGCGCCAGCTACGAGGCCATCTCGTTCCAGCGTGCCTTCTTCCAGCCCTTCTATGCGGGACAGACCTTCGGACTTGGCCAGATCAGCCCACTGACGGCCCTGCAGGTCACCGACCTCGTGAACAGAACGAGCGGCCTGCCGAAACTCTCGGCGGACAGGCCGAAGGAAATCTACCGCGACGTCATGGACCCCGACCGCAGCATCATCTACATCGCCGCCATCATCAGGGATTCCATCGATGCCTACAGGGAAAAAGGCTTCGACATCTCGGGCAATCCCGGCATTACCGCCACGCTTTACAATGTCGGCCAGCCGAGGCGGCGCGCCGAACGCCTGCGGGTAGCCGTGGATGCGGGCGCAAAAACCCGCCTGCCGGTCGAAAACTATTATGGATGGCTGATCAACGACCGCCTCGATGTCCTCAAAAGCATTCTCGATGGCAAGGCCGTAGACCAGCGAACGACATCGGACATCGGCGGGAAAACGCGATAGCAGCACGTCTTACCGCCGTCTCGTCAAGCATTGACTGATCCGGCCGTGCCACCGGCGGCGGTTCGGGCAGCGGTAACAATTTCGTCATCGTGAATATCTGCGGAGTTCGATTTGGACAGTCTTCTCGAAGCAACGGAAACCTTCATTCGCACACATCAGGCATGGGCGGGCGCGATTGTCGGCTTCATTGCCTTCGGGGAGTCGATCGTCATTCTCGGGCTCATAATTCCGGCCACAGCGCTGATGCTCCTGATCGGCGGGCTGGTCGGCAGCGGCGTCATCGACCCCTTTCCCGTGGTCACAGGAGCAATCATCGGCGCGGTACTCGGAGACATCGTATCCTACATGATGGGCAAATGGCTGGGGCCGAGCGTGGTTCATCGATGGCCATTGCGGCACTATCGCGAACGGGTCGCGCGGGTGCGGCTCTTTTTCCGGAAATACGGCTTCTTTGCCGTGTTCTTCGGCCGTTTTTTCGGACCTTTGCGCTGCACGGTTCCTCTGGTCGCGGGCATGATCGGGATGGATCAGCGCCGCTTCCAGGCTGCCAACATCGCCTCCGCCATTCTCTGGGTGCCTGTGCTGCTTGCCCCGGGCTGGCTCGCGGCAAAGGGCGCGGAACAGTTTGGCGAACTCACAGAGGTCCACTGGCTGGGCCTTGCGGTTCTGGCGACGGCAATTGCCATTCTGATCGCCTTCGCCGGCGCCTGGATCACGCGACGCATGACCCCCGCCAGAAAGAGGCCAAGCCGCGCGCGGTGATGTTACCAGGCAGGCAAATTCCGCCGCTTCGCAAGCATTCCACACCCGGCATCAACGGCCCGCATCCGGTCGGGATGAATGAAAACGCTTTTCTGTCCGATGAAAATCTGCTAATTCGGCCAGCACAAGAATTCACGGATAGCGGGATAAATTCACCCTATGCCTGACGAAGGCGACAGTACCGACAGTAGTCGACACCGAACGAGGCTGGCTCGCGTGACGCGAAGCCAGCCTCGGATTTTCTTGTTTCCCTCAACGCGACAGCTTTCAGCCTCGGATGTTCGGTCCGGGGCTTTGCGCGTTCGCACCCATTCCCATAAAGGCTCCTGAACATGGAATTCCTCGCAGATCCGAACATCTGGATCGGCCTCGTCACCCTTATCGTTCTCGAAGTCGTCCTCGGCATCGACAATCTCGTCTTCATCGCGATCCTTGCCGACAAGCTGCCACCACACCAACGCCACAGGGCGCGCATCATCGGTCTGTCGCTCGCGCTTGTCATGCGCATCCTGCTGCTGTTCTCGATCTCGTGGATCGTCACCCTGACACGGCCGCTGTTCACCGTCGCGGACTTCTCCTTCTCGGGGCGCGACCTCATCCTCATCCTCGGCGGTGCGTTCCTGCTTGCCAAGGGAACCCTGGAACTGCACGAGCGGCTGGAGGGCGGGCATAAGCCGAAAGAAGGCAAGGTGGTCCATGCCGTCTTCTGGCAGGTCATCGTGCAGATCGTCGTGCTCGATGCCGTGTTCTCGCTCGACAGCGTCATCACCGCCGTCGGCATGGTCAATAATCTCTGGGTGATGATCACCGCCGTCTGCGTGGCCATGGCGGTGATGATGGCGGCCTCCAGGCCGCTGATGACATTCGTGTCGAAACATCCGACCGTGGTCATTCTGTGCCTTGGCTTCCTGTTGATGATCGGCTTCAGCCTGATCGTCGAAGGTTTCGGTTTCCATCTTCCGAAGGGTTACCTCTATGCGGCCATCGGCTTTTCCGTGCTCATTGAGGCGGCAAACCAGCTTGGCAGGCGCAACCGCGAAAAGCGCATCACCGCCGGTGATATGCGTGAACGCACCTCCGACGCCATCCTGCGGCTTCTCGGCGGCAGGGTTGGTGAACAACCGCTTGGCGAGACGGCCGATCTTATCGCCGAACAGGCCACCCTCAGCGACCTGTTCAAATCCGAAGAAAAGGACATGATCCGCGGCGTGCTGACACTTGCCGAGCGCCCCGTCGTGTCGATCATGACGCCACGCACCGAGATCGACTGGCTGGATATCGACGCCGACCCGGAGACGCTGCGCCACCGCCTGCTGGAACTCGACCATTCCCGGTTGATGCTGGCGCAAGGCAAGCTGGACTCCTTTGTCGGCGTTGCCGCCACGAAGGACCTGCTGCGCGATCTTCTGCGTGACGGCAGCCTGAACCTCGAAAGCTCGCTGCGGCAGCCGCTTGTGGTGCATGAGAGCGCCACCGCCCTGCAGGTCATGGAACAGCTGCGCAAGTCTCCGTTGCAGATGGCCGTCATCATCGATGAATACGGTACGCTACAGGGGATCGCCACGCCGACGGATATTCTCGAGGCGATCGCCGGCGAATTCCCTGATGAGGGCGAGGAGCTGCTGATTTCGGAAAAGGCCGAAGACGGCTCCTGGCTTATCGACGGCGCCGTCGATGTCAGAAGGGCATCCTACCTTCTCGACATCGATCTGGTGGATGAGGCCGACCGCTACTCCACCGTCGCGGGCTACATCCTGTGGCGTCTCAATCGCCTTCCCGAAGTCGGCGAGCGTGTTTCCGGCGACGGCTTCGCTTTCGAGATCGTATCCCGCTCGGAACGGAACATCGAGAAGGTCCGGGCATGGAATGACGCGGTGAGCGAAGCCTAAGACCGAAAAGCCGGGAGGATGCTGACTGGCAACCTCCCGGCCTATCTGGCGGGTCTCACACCGCAGGTCCGCCGCATCCCCCAAATCAGGTGACGCTGCGGTAACCTCTCTTCAGTGCGCGGCGTCGATCATCGCGATCCAGCCGGCGGCACGGCGGGCGGCATCCGCAAGCACGGGTTTCGGCGCCTTGAACCATTCGTTTTCCGGCAGTTCGCGCTTCACCCGCACAAATCCGATGGCATCATCGAGTGTCGGAAACTCCACCGGCAGCGTCAGATGCAGAAAAAGCGCGACAACGGCGACGGAGCGCGAACGGCCACCCCGGCAATTGATGAGCACGTTGCCGCGTTCCCGACGAGGATAGGACGGCTTGTCGGGCAATATCTGCTCCAGCGCCGCGCGCAGGATATAGTGGGCCGCCACCATCTGTGTATCGGGGTTTCCGGCGCCATCGATCAGGCCGATCTTGTAATAGCGGATTTCGCCCGGCCCGTAGACACTGCCTTCATGATCGGAAACGACCTGTGACTGCTCCACGAAATTGAAGTCCAGATTGACGGCGCAATTGACGACGGTGGTGATGCCGTTCTGGCGCAGGAGATTAAGGTCGCTCGCGCCCTCCTTTCCCGAAATGAACAGATCGACGCCATAAAGCGGATGCCGCTCATAGATGCGGCTGAGCTTCGGCAATTCGCCGCTTTCCGGCTCTCGGGCTGGGGTCTGTTGCGGTTGCGGCATGTCATGTCTCCATCGGCGCCTATTTGGCCGCCGTCATTTATAACGTCTTCAGAACTTCGCGGTCGTTTGGTTCAGCCGTATCGCGGCATTGGCGATGCGGCCTTCGGATATGGATCGCGCCACCCGGTTCAATGTTGGATAGCTCGCCCCCACACCCGTGGCGATATAGCCGGGGCAGAGGAAATCGGCGGAACCCTCCGCCACTTTTCCGAGGGTCAGCGGCTCATAGGTTCCGCCGGCATTCCTGAGGATGAGGATAGCGGCGGCCACATCCCAGGCATTGACGCCGAAACCGGCGGCCGCATCCGTCCAGCCGGCCGCGACATGGGCGATGCTGAGTGCTGCGCTGCCGGGCCGGCGCAATGTCGAAAAGGTCTCGGCAAGAGTGCCGAAATTGGCGAGCGCCACATCCCGCCCATCCAGCCGGAAATCGCGCGAAACGGGGTAGCCGGTGATCAGCGTCGCGCGCGTCTCATCTGCGACGCTGCGGGACTGCAGCCTTTCGCCGTTCAGATAGGAAGCCTTGAGGTCGGCGGAAAACATCTGGTCTGTCACGGGATCATAGACCACCCCGGCAACGGTTTTCCCGTCGATGACGGCGGCGATGGAGACACACCAGAAGGCAAGGCCGCGGGCGAAATTCGCCGTACCGTCAATGGGGTCGACATACCATTGTACCGCGCCGCTGCCGATCTGTCCGCCTTCTTCACCCATGATCGCCGAATTGGGTTCCCTTTCGAGAATGACGGCGCGAATGGCGGCTTCGGCCCGTTTGTCGTGAATGGTGACGATATCGTGGAGATCGACCTTGTAGTCTACGGCCATATCGGAGCGAAACGCGGCCAGCAGCGGATCACGCACCGCACGCGCGGCAGTCTCGGCGATTTCCATCAACCGCACGGAGTGGGCAAGCGCCTTCTCATTTTCAGGTTTCCGTTCGGTGGAGCGTGATGTCTGCATCGGCATATCCAGTCTGTTCATTCCCATGAGAAAGAGGCGGCGGCGCGGTTCATGCCGCGCCAGCCGGGATTATTTTCTGTAATTGACGCGCCAGAAATCCTGCCACTCCTCGCGCCGGTCGAAATCATCGAGACCGGTGGCGGAATCGTAACCCATCAGCCTGTCGGCGACCTTCATCAGGCCCGAAGGCTCGTCAGCCGGCATCTGGATGTCGGTATTGGTCGGCAGCTTGCCGTCCTTCATCTGCGGAGCGATGCCCTCTTCCGTCAGGACGTAATGAATGAAGAGCTTGGCCGTGTTCGGGCTTCTGGTCTTGGAGGCCATCAGGCCGAGCTTGATATAGGTCCAGCCGACCCAGGGATCGAGATCGGTGCAGAGGCCGAGCTTGTAGCCCTTATCGGCATTGTCGCGGAACTTTGCCGAACTGAGCAGGCCGAAGAAGGGCTGTTTCTGGCCGGGAGCGCCGACCGCCTCCGCCACCGGGTCGTCACCTTCGGTGGCAAGCGGGCCGTTTGCAGCCATCGCCTTGATCCAGGCGGCTGCCGCGCCCTTCTCCTCCATCTCCTTGCCGGAATGGGCCTTGTAGGCTGCCGCCACCTTTTCATTGCCGTGGGCTTCGAGCTGATTGAACCAGTCCGTATAGGTGCTCTTGCTCAAGGGATCGACCATGGCGACCTTGCCTTTCCATTTCGGCTCGGTCAGTTCCCAGATATTCGTCACCGGGCATTTGTCATGGGCTTCGGTATTATAGGCCCAGACATTGGCATTGGTGGAAATTGCCAGCGGGTTCTGAAACTGCGCCGGGATTTTCGAGGCCATGTCGCCCGGCAGGTAATTCTCGACAAAACCCGCCGGCAGAAGCTGGGCGAGCGCCGATGGCGCGTCGGTGATCAGCACCACATCGCCTTGCACGTTGCCGGACTGGCTTTCACGGATGATCATCTCCAGCTGGCTATTGGCCGAGACCTTCACACCCGTTGCCTTCAGCCCGTATTTGGCGCTGAACTTATCGGCCATCTCGACGATCTTGCCGGTGCTGTCATAGATATTGATCGGCTTTTCCTGCTTTGCCGCCGCCAGGATCTTATCCAGATCGAAGGCCTCTTCGGCCGCAGCAGCCATGGCAGACAATCCGATCATTGCCGCAGCAATGGCTGACACCGCTCTCAAATTTGTTCTTTTCATCGTTTCCCCTCCCAAGGAAAAGACAGGCGGGCTTGGCGCCCGCCTTCCGTTTATTTTTTGTAGTTTACCCGCCAGAAATCCTGCCAGCCTTCACGCTTGTCGAGGTCGTCGGCCGCCGTTGCGGCGTCGAACGCCACAAGCTCATCGAGATGATCGGCAACCTTCGAGGGTTCATCCGCCGGCAGGGCGATTTTTGTATTGCCGGAGAGTTTGCCGTCGGCGGTCTGGGGTGCGATGCCCTCTTCCGTCATCAGGTAATGCAGGAAAAGCTTTGCCGCATTCGGGCTTTTCGTCTGCCCGGCAATCAGCCCGAAGCCGGGGTAGAGAAATCCGGAGAATGGCTTTACACCGCTGCAAAGACCGAGCTTCAGCCCCTTGGCCTCATTGTCGCGATATTTCGCCACCGAAGTGATGACGAAGAAAGGATCGGCCTGCCCCGGCGCACCGGCCGCATCCGCAACCGAACTCGAATCCGTCAGCAGCGGCGCATTTTCGGCAAAGGCCTTCACCCAGGCCGCCGTTGCGCTTTTTTCGCCCGTTTCCAGCTTTTTGCCGTAGAGGTCCTCATAGGCCCTGGCGACATCGGCATCGTGGTGGGTTTCGATCTGGTTGAACCAGTCGGCGTAAAGCGGCTTGTCGAAGAGATCGAGCATGGCCAGCTTGCCCTTCCACCGCGGCTCAGTCAGCTGCCAGATATTGGTGACCGGGCATGTATCGTATTTCTCGGTATTGTAGGTAAACACATGCGGGTCCGAGACGACGACCAGCGGATCGCGCAGCTTTTGCGGAATATCGCCTTCCATATCCGGCGGTGACCAACTGGTGGCGATGCCTTCTGGCAAAAGCTCGCCCATGGCGGAGGCGACATCGGTTGCGACACTGACATCGCCGACGACATTGCCGGCCCGATGCTCGCGGATCATCAGCTCAACCTGCGTCGCCTCGTTCACCTTCTTGCCGCTCGCCTGCACGCCGTATTTGGCGGTGAAGGCCTGCGCGGTGTCCACGATCTTGCCGGTCACCGCATAAACGGTGATCGGCTTTTCCTTCTTCGCGGCATCGATGAGGGCATCGAGATTAAAAGCGTCCTGCGCATAGGCGGCCCCGCTGAGTGCCAGCGAGAAGCCAAGGCAAATTGCGGAGGCGGTCCCCCGCCGCCTGCGCTCATTGCCATTCCTGTTCTGAGTAGTGATCGTCACCAGTTGGTCCCCCCGTTATTTTTTGTAGTTCACACGCCAGAAGTCCTGCCAGGTTTCACGCGCATCCCAGTCGTCGAGGCTGGTCGCCATGCTGTAGGGCAGAATGTCATCGAGAACGGCGCCGATACCCGAAGGCTCGTCGGCCGGCAGGCTCACTTCCTTGTTGGTCGACATCTTGCCGTCGATCGCCTGCGGCGCGATGCCTTCGGCGGTCATGACGTAATGGATGAAGAGCTTTGCCGCATTCGGGCTATTCGTGCCCTTGGTAATCAGGCCGACACCCGGATAGAGCCAGCCGACCCACGGTTTCAGCTCCTTGCAGAGGCCAAGTTTCATGCCCTTCTCGGCATTGTCGCGGAACTTCGCCGAGCTGATGAGGCCCATGAAGGGCTCCTTCTGGCCGGGAGCACCAACGGCTTCGGCGGCGGCCGCATCGGCATCGGTCAGCAACGGAGCGTTGGCGGCAAGCGCCTTCACCCATGCCGCGGTTGCGCTCTTTTCCCCGGTTTCGAGGTCCTTGCCGTAAAGCGCCTTATAGGCCGCCTTCACTTCACCGTCACCATGGCTGGCCATCTGGTTGAACCAGTCGACGTAGGAGGCCTTGCCGAGCGGATCCTGCATCGCCACCTTGCCCTTCCACTTCGGGTCGGTCAGTTCCCAGATATTGGAAACGGGGCACTTGTCGAAAAGCTCGCTATTATAGGCCCAGACATTGGCGCTGGTGACGACGGTAAGCGGGTCCTGATATTCCGGCGGAATATTGCCGGCCATATCCGGCGGCAGCCAGCTTTCGACAAAACCCATCGGAATAAGCTGCGCCATCGCCGCCGGCGCATCGCTGATGATCGAGACATCGCCCTGAATATTGTTGGCGCGCGCCTCGCGGATGATCATCTCCAGCTGAGCCGAGGCCTTGACCTTCGCGCCCTCGGCACCGACACCATATTTCGCGGCAAAGTTCTTCGCCATTTCGACGATCTTGCCGGTGCTGTCATAAACGGTGATCGGCTTTTCCTTTTTTGCCGCCTCGATCAGGGCATTGAGGTCGAACGGCTCTTCCGCCTTCGCCGCGCCGCCAAACGTCGCAACAATTGCCGTTGCACATAACAGCCGGCTCAAACCCGTCATTGTCCGCTTCATACTGTTTCTCCTTCAGCCGTCTTTATCGGCGTTTTCAGTTGTAGGTGCTGTTGCGTAGAATGGCGTCCGCCTCGGTGATCCGCTGCCCCTTGGCGTCAAAGGCGTGCAGGGCCTCGGGCGGCACGTGGAAGAACACGCGGTCGCCACTGTCGATACGCGGCAGGGAATGGGTGGTCAGGAACAGCGTGTGGTTTTCGCTTCTGAGTTCGAGAATCCAGCTGCCGCCGGTTGGCAATACGCCCGTTACCGTCATCTCGCCGGAGAAGCTGCCCTGCGGCACATCCTCAGGCTTCATCGCATAACCCATCGCCTCCGGCCGCATGCCGATAGAGGCAATGCCGCGCAGCTGCGGATAACGCGCTGCAAAATAGGCTTCCGCCTTGTCGGCAACATCCGAGACGCCGGGCTGGCCGAAGGTCAGGATATTGATCGGCGGGCTGCCGACAAATTCGGCGACGAAGCGGTTGGCCGGACGATCATAGATGTCGTTCGGCGTGCCCATCTGCTGCAGCGTGCCCTCGTTCATGACGGCGATGGTGGTGGCAAGCGTCATGGCTTCCCACTGGTCATGTGTCACGAAGACGATGGTGGTCTTGAACTCCTTGTGCAGCCGCTTCAGCTCGGCGCGCATTTCCAGCCGCAGCCGGGCATCCAGATTGGAGAGTGGTTCGTCCAGAAGCAGAACGCCGGGATTGACGGCCAGCATGCGGGCAAGCGCCACGCGCTGCTGCTGGCCACCGGAAAGCTGCGACGGGTAACGGTCGCGATATTTGGCAATGTCGAGCGCCTGCATGACGCGTTCGACACGGGCTTCACGTTCGGCCTTCGGCAGCTTGCGCAGACGCAGGCCGAAATCCGTGTTGCGCTCGATGGTCAAATGCGGCCACAGCGCATAGCTCTGGAAGACCAGGCCCATTTCACGCTTTTCCGGCGGCACGAAGATGCCATCGGTAACGGAATCGATCACCCGGTCGCCGACGCGGATTTCCCCGCCGGAGAGGTTTTCGAGGCCGGCGATCATCCGCAGCGTCGTGGTCTTGCCGCAGCCGGAAGGGCCGAGCAGACACATGAACTCGCCGTCACGGATTTCAAGATCGAGATCGGAAACCGCATTTGCGGAATTCACACCGTAGTTTTTCTGCGCACCGCGCAGGTTGATGGTAGGCATCAGCTTCCAAGTCCTTCTGCAAGATTTGTGCGGGTCAGTTTCTGGGCCAACAGCGTGCCGAAATAGGCGATGCCGGCGATGATCAGCACCACGGCGTTGGCGGCCTGCGTGTAGTGGTAGTCGACCAGCCGCAGCGAATAGGTGGTCAGCACGTCCGTGCTCGGCACGGCGAGGATGACAAAGAGGCTCAAGCCCTTGATGCCCGAGATGAAGGGCAGCAGAACTCCCGTCACCAGCGATCCCTTCTGGATCGGGATGACGATGGAGATCATGCGGCGGAACCAGCCGGCACCGGCAATCTGCGCGGCCTCTTCCGGGTCCTTTCCAAGCTGCGTCATGGCCGAGATGCCGGCGCGTGAGGCATAGGGCATCTGGTCGGCAATCAGCGCCAGGATAAGGATCGTCACCGTGCCATAGAGCGCCGGCATCGGCCCGCGCGGAACGGCAAACAGCGACAGATAGGCGGCGGCAAAAGCGATGCCGGGCACGAGATAGGGCAGGAACGTTACCTGTCGCAGATAGACCGACAGGGCGCGCACCGGCGTGCGGATGACGACATAACCGACCAGGAGACCGAGAACGCCCGATGTCAGCGAGGCAAGCCCGACGATCATCATCGTGTTTTTCGCCGCCGCCCAGAGATCAGGGCTCAGGAGCACGCCGGTCTGCAAAGCCACGGTGTTGAGGTTGGTACCAATCCAGTAGTCGAGGGTGAAGTTGTCGAGCGTGAATTTGGCCGGCATTTTCATGATGGTCGAGAGCGCCAGCGTCAGAAGCGGCAGACCGACGCTGAGAATGAAGATGGCAGCAGCAAAGCCGGTTGCCGGAAGCCGCATCTTGCCGAGGCGGTTTTGCCGGTTCATCGAGCCTTTCGAACCGATGGTCACGAACCGGCGCGCTTCGCGCACGAGGCGGGCATCGATCATCAGCGTGATGATGCCGATGAGCATGATCGAGGCCGCAACGACACCGGCAACACCGGTCTGGCGTGAGGCGATGCTGCGGAACAGCGAGGTGGACAGAACTTCGAACTTCACGGGCAGCCCGAGAACATAGGGTACGCCGAACTCACCAAGGCATTTTGCAAAGATCAGCACCATGGAAGACAGCAGCGCCGGGCGCATCAGCGGCAGGATGACCTGCAAGGCCACCTGATAACGATGAGCGCCGAGAATACGCGCGGAATCTTCAAGCTGCGAATCGAACCGGCGAAGTGCCGAGCCGAACAGCAGGATGACGAAAGGCGTATAATGCAGGGCAAGGATGATGGTGATCGGGAAACGCCCATAGGCAACCCAGTCCGGTGGTGTGAGGCCGATAGCCTCGAACCAGCCGGGCTGGCCACCAACGGTGCGGTTCTTGAACAGGGTTGTCCAGGCCAGCGCAAAGGTCCAGGCCGGCAGCATATAGGGCACGATCAGCGCGGTGGCGAACCAGCGGCGGCCGAACATGTCCGTCCGGCTGATAAGCCAGGCGAGTACGGTGCCGATGACCAGCGAAAGCGCAATCGCCCCGAAAGCCACGGTCAGCGTGTTAAAGAGCGGCCGCCAGAAAAGGTCTGTCGCGACGGGCGAGAAAAACGCCCTGTCGAGATAATAAAGCGTGAGGTCGCCAACATCCTTGCCGAGACGCCGTTCATGGCCGAACTGGACGCGGACGGCGTCAAGAATAATCGAAATGATCGGAACGACGATCAGATAGGTAAAAAGCAAAGCCGTCAAAACGCCAATCAGCGTTGTCGGCTCCCTGAGCGCGACCTTGAGGCGGTATCGCCATGCCTGCCATGCCGAAGGCGCGGTCGCCGGGGGTCTCCCCAATGCCTCCGCCTTCGTTGATTCACTTAAAAGAGCCATTATCTCTCCCCGTATGGCCACGCCATTGCCCCGACACGCCGGCAAGCATCTGCCTTCGCGCAGCCTGCGAAACAGGCGGCGCGTGCGTTGACCTTCAGCAATGCATCAATGCTTCTGAAGCGGGTGCCGAACCCGCCAATAACGATGATCCCAGCTCCTCCCGAAAACATCGCCGGCAAAACGGATGTGGAATAAAAATTCCATATCCTGCTCGACCTTGGAATGCATGATCAGTCTTAAAAGGCGTTTTGTCAACGAAAAAATGCACACGTGATCACTAACTTATTTATTTGTTTTAAAATGCTTTTTTGTCACAAAACTGTAACTTTTGAACACGGCGGTCGAGAGGAATGTTTTACCTCACACGAAGATAATGGAACGGATGAGACGTTTTCGCAGAACAGGTACGATCGGCGCTCCGGGAGCGAACGGCGTGCAACCGAAAAATTTCGATTGGAATAGCCGATGCCATATGGCCTGTGGTATCAGGCATAGGATTTCGCAACGGGGGAGTTGAATGGCGAGAGGGTTCGTGACGGCCGAAGAGGTGGCGAAAAAAGCCGGGGTTTCACGCTCCGCCGTTTCACGCACCTTCACTCCCGGCGGCAGCGTTTCAAAAGCAGTCCGGCGCAAGGTGCTGAAAGCCGCGCAGGAACTTGGTTATCGCGTCAACCGTCTGGCACAGGGCCTCAATAATGATCGCTCCAACCTCATCGGGGTCGTCGGCGCCAATCTGAGTTCGCCCTTCATTTCAAAGCAGCTCGATCTGCTCAGCATCGGCCTCCTGCGTCGTGGCCTGCAATGCCTGTTGCTGAATGCGGCGGATGCCCGCAAGGACATCGCGCCGCTGATCGAGCTTCTTTTCGAGTTCCGCGCCCAGGCGATCGTCGTTCTTTCCGGCGAACCGCCGGCCTCGATTGTCGACGAATGCATCGCCAACGGCGTGCGCCTCATCCTCATCAACCAGCGTCTCGACCGCACCGACACCAATATGGTGCTGAGCGACGATTCCCACGGTGCCGACCTTGCCGCCATGCGGCTCGTGGCGGCCAAATGCCGCAAGGTCGCGGTCATTTCCAGTGGCAGCCAGACCCCGGCGCAGCTGCGCCGCGCCGGCGCCTTCACCCAGCGCATGACGGTCGAGGGGATCGAGGTCGTTCCTTGGTCCGGCGGGCCGACCAGCTATGACAGCGGTTATCAGGCCGGTTGTGAATTGCTGGTGGACAAGTCGATCGATGGCGCTTTCTGCGTGACCGATCTGCTGGCGCTCGGTTTCATGGACGCCGCGCGGCTGGAAATGGGCCGCCGGGTACCGGAAGATCTCTCGATTGTCGGTTTCGATGATATTCCGCAGGCCGGCTGGAAGAGTTATCAGCTGACGACCGTTGCCCAATCCTTTGATGCCCTGACCGAGAAGGTCCTGACCGCGCTCAACAGTGACGAGCCGGAAACGCGGCTTCAGGTCGTGCCCGTTTCCATGGTGGAGCGCATCACGGCGCGCTAAACCGCCTGCCTGATACGGCTTTCGATCAGGAGACCGCTTTCATCGAGGATAGGATGAGCGACGGCGGCAATATGGGCGTTGATGCGTTTCAGATCACGCAGCATGTCGAGATGCACGGAGCTGGTCTGGATGCTGTCGGCCCGGCCGTCGCGCAGGCGTTGCAGATGGCGCTCCGATGACTGCTTTTCGAGGCGGCGCACATCTTCCTTCACCTCCACCAGCCGCCGGGCAAGACCGGCATTGCGGGTGGCGAAGACGGATTGGGCCATGCGGATATTGTCGAGCGTGACGGCGAAAAGACGCTCCAGCTCACTCTTGCCGTCGTCGGAAAACCTGAGGCCGAGATCGATCTTCTTGGCGATTTCCGGTCGAATGCCCTTCTCGATGATATCGCCGATATGTTCGAGATTGATGGCATATTCAACGATATCCATCGCGCGGCGCTGGTCTTTGCGGCACAGCCCATCCTGCCCGACCTTCGAGACATAGACCTTGATGTCATGCTGAATACGGTCGACCCGGCCTTCGAGTGTGCTGATGTCGTTGAGCTTCGCGACATCGCTGTCGCGCATCGCCTCACTCGCCTGCCGCAGCATGCGCTCGATCAAGTCGCCAACCAGCAGCACCTCGCGGCTCGCGCCGGCAAGTGCTGCAACCGGCTGATCGAGATCGTGACTGTCGAGATAGCTGCGACTGCTTTCGCTTCCCTCTTTTTCCGGCAGCATTGCCTTCGTTACCCGCAAAAGCAGCGGCGAGAGCGGCCATGCGATGGCGGCAACAGCCAGATTGAAGAAAAGATGGGCATCGACCGCAAGATTGGCGTGCGAGAAGGGTGACATATCCAGAAAGGCCGCGCCATATCCGGCAAGAGGCAGCGCCAGAAGACAGCCGACTGCCCGGACGATGAGATTGCCAACGGCAACCCGGCGCGCCGCCACGGGTGCTTTCAGGGTCGCAAGCACCGGCGGCACCGCACCACCGAGATTGGCGCCCAGCACCAAAACGATGACGAGGCTCGTTTCGATGCCGCCGCTGGCGGCAAGCGACAGGATGAGAACCACGATGGCAAGGCTGGAGGATGCCAGCACCGCCAGTATGGCGGAGAAAACCAGCGCCACCGGCCAGGCATCGCCAAGCATGGTAATGAAGAGGCTGAGCGCCGGTGATTGCCTGATGGGATCGGTCGCGGCCGACAGAAGATGCAGGGAAAGCAGCATCAGGCCGACCCCGGCAAGAGCCGCACCCGCTCCCTGCCGCTGCGCCGATTTTCCCCGCAGCAGGATGACGCCCGCGAGGATGAGCATCGGCGACAGCCAGCCAAGCCCGAGCGCGACAATCCACGCTGTCATCGCGGTGCCGACATTGGCGCCGAGCAGCACGATCTGCGCCATGGCCGGCGCGATAAGGTCTTTTTCAACGAAGGAGGCGACCATCAGCGCGGTCGCGGTCGAACTCTGCAGGGCAATCGTCGCCACGAGACCGGCAATGAAGGAGCGAAATCCGCCCCGCGTGCCCGCGGCAAGACCGGTGCGGAGCCTGGCGCCGAAGGCGCGCGACATTCCGTCCCTGATCTGCGCAAGGCCGAAAAGCAACAACGCCACCGCGCCGAACAGATTGATGCTGACAACGACCGATTCCATCGGATCACCTCGCCTGTCGTTCCCGTCGCCGGTTCTGCACAGGCCCGCGACGCAGCTCCGCCCGTTGCAAAACCTTCAGATCACACCGCTACACGCTCTTGCCGTGACGCAAGGCGAAGCGTGAAATCGCCTGAGCCGCCTTCAGCACGACCCAGAAACAGGCCGAGCGCACCGAAGAAGATTTCGATAAAGCTTTCGACGGACCCATCATGATGATCGGCCTCACGACCGAAACGCGCCGCCAGCACCCGATAGAGGGAAAGTCTCTGCGGCTGGATGTGCGGCAGTGCCAGACCCGCGCCCTGACGCAGGCAATACCAGTCGGCAATCAGCTCGAACATCGGCAGTTCGGAACGTGCTGCGATATCATCAAACGAGGGGCTCCCCTCTTGCCCGAGCAGGCCAATAACCTCGCGCACGGTTTTATCCGCAATGGCCGCAACCACCTCCGTCGGCCATTCCTTGATGAAATAGCGATGCCTGATCAGCGCCCGCTTGTGGGCCAGCAGAAAACCAACATAGCTGGCCGCCGTAAACGCCCTGTCCTCACCCTCGCCTGCCAGCGCAGTTTCCTGCGCGTAGCCCCGGCAAATGCGGCTGTTGACCGGAAGAGCGCCCATTTCCACCGTTTCGACGGCGATCTCCTGCCGCGAAGGGTGGATGACCTTGAAGGCAGGTGGAAAGGCGACCAGCGATGGTACGGCGATATTGGTGAGCGAATTCTCCTCATCGCCACGTCTCGTCACGCCTTCCACATGCAGGTGCCCGCTGAAATGAACGGCAAGTCCGGCCTGACGCAACGCATCCTCCACCGCCTTGCGCGGCGTACGGCGCACGACATTGGTTTCGCCGAACAACGCGCCTTCGGCGCCACTTGCACCATCGAAGGGATCAAGCGCCGGATAATGGGAGAAACCGAGCAATGTCTTGCCGAGCGCCTCGGCCCTATGACGCACATCGGCAATCCAGTCGATGATGAAGGGCTTGCAGCGCAAAAGCGCGTTCCAGCCGCCGGAAGTGCTGTCAGTGAAGGCCGCTTCCTCGCCCGCCTCGAACGTGCCATCGAGCGGCTCGAAAATATTGGCGTCGATCATCATGAGCCAGAGCCCCGGCTCCGGCTCGACGAGATAGGAGGCATCCATCAGCTGGTAGACATTGCGCCCATCGGGCGAGCGCACCTCGTAGAGACGGTCTTCCGACGCATCGGATGTCCCGAAAGGCGTTTCCCAATGCAGATAATCCGGTTGGCGGAAGTAACCGAAGTCTGCCATGGGGCCAAGCCCCACAGGGTAACCCTCGCAATACATCCGGTCGCTGACGACAACCCGCTCCCCGGCCCGCCGTGCATCGCTCGAAACGGAAAGGCATCGGCCATTTTCCGTCAGGAATTCCTTGGTATGGTGCCGGCCGCGCGGGCCGAAAATATCGTGGTTTCCGGGCAATGCATAAAAGGCGGTGCCATGGGCATCGCGATGCTGCTCCAGAATGCCCTTCAGCGTTTCGGTGGTCGCCCGCTGGCCGTCATCGGTATAATCGCCAAGCAGCACCACATGGCGAATGCCGCGCTGCCGCACCTCATCGAGCGCGGCATGCAATGCATCGGCGCTCTCGTTGAAAACCCGGGTGGATTCGCGTGTGTCCGACCAGCTGCGCATGGTGATGCGCTCACCATCGATCTCCATGCCCGGAAACCCGAAATCAGCGGCGGTGTCGTGGAAATGCGCATCGGCAATGACGGCGACGGAAGGAAGCGCACGTGTCAGCATGATGGGGCGGTCTTTCTGCCGTCAACCATGTCGATCCAGTCGGAAGCACGGCGGGCGGCGGCATAGAGCATGGGTTTCGGCGTCTCGAACCATTCATCAGGCCGCAATTCCCGTCTGGTGCGGATCACGGCCAGCGCGTCGTCAAGGGTGGGGTAAAGGTGCGGCTGCTGCTTGTGCAGGAAAAGCGCCACCAGCGAGACGGAGCGGCTGCGACCGCTGCGGCAGTTGACGAGCACATTGCCACCATCGGCGAAAGGATAGGTTTCGCGTTTCGGCATGGTCTGACGCAGCGCGCCGTCAAGAATGTAATAGGCCCCCAGCATCATGGTGTCGGGGCTGCCCTCCCCGTCGATCAGGCCAAGCTTGTAATAGCGGATATCGCCATAACCCACAGGGCGTCTGTCGCCCTCTTCCGCCGCCGCCTGCACGAGATTGATGTCGAGATTGACGGCGCAATTGACGACAGTGGTAATGCCGTGCTGGCGCAGGAGCCCGAGATCACTCGCACCATCGCTGCCGCCGATATAAAGCGCAGCATTATGCGGGCCGAGCCCTTCCGCAATCAGGCTGATTGCAGGCCGGGCATAAACGGGTCCATCCATTTCATTCCTCCATATGCACGAAGCGCCCTTGCCAGGCCCTGGACGGACGGGCGCCCGTCAAGAAATCAGGCCGACGCCGCCCGCTGCCGATCCGACGGCTGCCGCTCGGCCAAAGGTATCTTCGACGCCTCGCTGACACCCCTGGCAACACCGCCGGCTGCGGCCAGCACCGGTCCGCCCTCCCTCATACTGCCAATTTCCAGGAAAGGGCAGACATCGCCGCCAGCTTCGCTGACGAGTAGCAGCCCCGCAAGACAATCCCATGAATTCATATGCAATTCGAGATAGGCATCGGAACGGCCATCCGCCACATAGGCGAGCGCCATGGCGCCGGAGCCGGCACGGCGGACATTCGTGCCCATGTCGAGCAGGTTCCTGACGACATCGAGATAGGTGGCATTTGCCACGCGGGTCGACCAGCCCATTTCGATCGACGCCGCATCGAAGCGCTGCGTCTCCGATACCCGGATCGGCAGCCCGTTGCGCGTTGCGCCCTCGCCGCGACGGGCAAAATAAAGTTCATCGAGCGCGGGGTTATAGATCGCGCCGATCTCGGTTTGTCCGTTTTCGACATAAGCGATGGAGATGCAGAAATGCGGAATGCCGCGGGCGAAATTCGCGGTGCCGTCGATGGGATCAACCACCCAGACGCGGTCGCCGATCTCTCCGCCGCCTTCTTCTCCGAAAAAACTGTCATCGGGAAAACCGGCTGCGATCGCGCCGCGAATATGCGCCTCGGAGGCAGCATCCGTCACCGTCAGGAAATCCTGCGGCCCCTTCATCGAGAAGCTGCGCGTCGCTTCGCCCTGAAAACCTTTCAGCACCAGTTCCCCGGCGGAAAGAATAACGCTGCGGCAGAGTTCGGCGCGAGCCGCCAATGTATCCGGATAAGACATCGAGTCCATGCGCAACAACCATCTCCTCAAGAGTGAACGCGCGTTCATATTGCACACGTGTTCATTATTTTCAAGCGTGATTTTAAAGGGAATTTATCGAGTCGGGCCAGACGGCCGATCATGCCAGTTCAGAACCTCAATCACAATTGATCGCACGAGGCCAAGCGCCTGGTCCGGGCTGCTCAAGAAAGACGTAAACCCGCATTTGCAGACACAAATGGATACATGTTGCGCAAGGCGGCAAGGTACATCTTGAGGTTGATCCAGTTGTCTCCCGGTTAACCCTGTGTATTTCCAATGACGTAACTGGAATTATGCTAAAAACGCTCCTCTGTACTTGATGAGCCGTGGATGAAAATACTAACTGCCAAACAGAAATTGCAGCATTTCATGTCCGTCCGGTCTGACAATCCGGACCTGCTGAAAGCACAGTATCGCGCCTTTACCCGGCAGATGCCGATGATGTATTTCATATTGCTTTCAAGCACATGGGCGCTCGCCATCACACATATGCGACTGGCGCCGTTTTGGTTGACCATCGGAGTTCCCGCCCTTTTCACGCTTGGCTGCATGCTCAGGGTCGCGTTCTGGTGGAGGACCCGCGGCATCGATCCCCAGCCGAAGGTTGCCCATGCGGCACTGCAGCGCACAAACCGCCTGGCGGTCGGCATAGCCATGGTATTCACGCTCTGGTCTTTTCTGCTGGTGCCCTATGGGGATGCCTATACGCAATCGCACGTCGCCTTCTACATGGCGATTACCGTTATTTCCTGTATTTTCTGTCTGATGTATGTGCGCTCTGCCGCCTTCATAGTCACCGTCATCGTCAACGGCGCGTTCATCATCTTCTTTCTGGCGTCACGACAGCCGACATTCATCGCCATTGCCATCAATGTGCTGCTGGTCTGCGCCGGCATGATGTCCATCCTCCTGACCAATTACCGCAATTTCGAGCGCATGGTGGTTTCGCAACAGCGCACGGAAGCGCTCAGCAACGAGAATCTTCTGCTTGCCAATATGGACAGCCTGACGGAACTGCCCAATCGCCGCGCCTTTTTCACCCATCTGGAAACCGAACTGGAAAAAGCCAGGGCGACCGGAACCCGGCTGGCGCTTGGTGTCATTGATCTCGACGGCTTCAAGCCGGTCAACGACCTCTATGGACATTCGGTGGGAGACAGGCTGCTGGTCAATGTCAGCAAACGACTTACCGCCACCTTGAAAGCCAGCAGGGCGTTCCGGTTGGGTGGCGACGAATTTGCCATTGTCGCACCCGTCATACTCGACGATGCACAGCTCGTTGCCAATGCAAATGCTATCTCGGAACAGCTGCGGGCACCCTACCACATGCCCGAAGGCACGGTACATGTGTCCGCCTCGATGGGGATAGCCGTCTTTCCAAATCTTGCCTCCACGCTTGAACAGCTTTTCGACCGCGCGGATTATGCCCTTTACCACGCCAAGAAGACCCGGCGCGGAGATGCTGTCCTGTTTGACGCGGAACACGAAAAACAGATCAATATCGAAGCCCGCATCGAACATCTGCTCAAGCAGCGCGACATGGAAAACGAGCTTGCAGTCGTGTTCCAGCCGATCGTCGACATACGCGATGGAAAGACCGCCGGTTTTGAAGCGCTGGCGCGCTGGCATAGCCCGGTCCTCGGCCAGGTTCCACCTGCGCAATTTTTCTCCATTGCCGAGCGGGCCGGCATCGTCAGCTCCCTGACCCGGCCTCTTCTCAGAAACGCTCTCGCTTCTGCATCGCGGTGGGCCCCACCCCTCAGGCTGTCGTTCAATCTCTCCGCCCACGACCTCAATTCCCGCGAAGGCGTGCTGTCATTGATCGGCATCATCGAAAACAGCGGTTTCGACGCGCGGCGTCTGGATCTGGAAATTACCGAGACGGCCTTTGCACATGATTTCGAGCAGGTCAGGCAGTCGGTCGAAATGTTGCGACGGCTCGGCTGCGGCATTTCACTGGACGATTTCGGCACCGGCTATTCCAGCCTGACGCGGCTTCACGCCCTTCCCCTCACCAAGATCAAGATCGACCGCAGCTTCGTTACGGATCTGCATGAAAAACCAGCGAGCTACAAGATCGTGAAATCCCTTCTCACCCTCAGCAGGGATATGGGACTGGAATGCGTTGTGGAAGGCGTCGAGACGCGACAGGAACTCGCAGCCCTCGAAAGCCTCGGCGCCACGCTGGTGCAGGGTTATATTTATGCGCCGCCGCTGCAGGAGCAGGATGTCGATGAGTTTCTCTCGGAAGGGCGCATCAGGCGCGCCGTGCCGTAGACCAATTCCGATCGAAAGAGTGCCTTCATCGCGCAGAAAAGCCGGATATGATCCGGCGGATACCGGTCCTCGCCGGGTGGCGAAGACGGTTTTTAAGAACGCGGCCGGCTGAACGAAGCGCGCGACAGCAGCTCCGTTTCAGGGGGCGGCTGGATCAGGATACGCGGCTGGCTTGAAGCGGCCAGAACCAGATCGTTTCCGAATTATAATAGCAGGCCGATGCGCACTGGGCAGCTTCTGCACCACCGCGCACGAGATCGATATGACCGCCGCCGCTATAGCCCGGAATATTGTTGAATGCCACGACGCCGTTGCGCGCGCCGATGCCGTTGCGGGCCGTTGCGGGCGTAAAGGGTTCGGGTTCGCCGAGATAGCTCGTCCTTTTCAGAAGAGTGGCAAGGCGACGCATATTGACCTCGATGCCTTTCCCGGCATAGGGGCCCTTCTGGATGCGGTGAGAGGAAGGCACGATGTTGATGCCCGACTTCACCAGGGCGATGCTGACGCGGATCGCGCAGGTATTATGATAGTTCGGATTGCCGATATAATCTTCCCAGCCGATTTCCGTGAAAAGATCACGCTGGCTGATATAGTTGGAATGTGACGGCTCGCTGCTCGGATAATTGGCGTACAGAGTGTCAAAGTTAACGCGCATGGCTTGTCCCACTAGTTACTTTTCGGCTCACAGGGAAAGGAGGACGCAAGCGCCTCCCGCACGAGAATGGCTGCCTGTTCATCCAGTTTTTCCGCAGGGATATCGCCGAGATAGGTGTAGATCCGGTCGGTAAGCTCATGGGGCGCCACGGTGCCGGCACCGCACCAGTCCGATCCGCTTGTCAGATCGGCGACGCCGGCGATGTAGGCGCTGGATTTCGCGACGGAAACCAGCCGGCGCATTTCCGGATCGGACACTTCCGGCGCAAGCTTTCCCTCGATTGCCTGCTTGAGTTCGGTACCGGAGTATATCCAGGTCCGTTCCGCCGCACCGGCTGATGAAAACCCGGACAGGGCCAAGACAAATGGTACGGAAACAAGAAATGCGAATTGGGAGCGCATGAAAAACCGCCTCGTCCAACGTGGATGAGAAACATCACGACGTGAGCTGCAAAACTGTGATGAAAACGACCCGGTGCCGGCCAATGCCGACACCGGGTCGCGTCGTTATCAGGCGGCCTTGGTCGTCGCCAGATCGTAGGAGGCGATCATCGGAGACTGCGGCGAGTTGTTGTCGTCGAACGGCGTGTACTTCACTTCCAGTTTGGTGAAGTTGAGCTTGATGGTCTCAACCGGGCGGTCGCCGCTGGAATCCACCGAGTAGCTGGCGATAAGCGTATTCGTCAGCAGGTACTCGATATAGGTGTTGCCCGGGTTGCCCGTGGTCACCAGATGGATCGTTGCGAGCTTGCCGGTACGGCCTGCGCAAGCTTCCTGGAAAAGCTTGGTGGAAGAAGAATCGCTAACCTTGGTCAGAATGACTTCCGAAATCGTCGGTTCGGAAGCTTCGCGGTTTGCAGCAGAACCAGCAGAGGTGTTCATGTTGCGGGCCACGTTCCAGTGAATGGCTTCAATGTCCATCCACTTGCGGTGTTCTTCGTGCGTGGCGTCGCCCTGGATACCGTCAATCTGCAGATAAATTGGCATGCTGTAAGCTCCTGTAGCTGAAATGACCTCTTGCTTCGAGGCCGAGTTACCCTTCGTCTAATGCCGCATGCGTCGGGTAGACCCTTCCGACGCGGCAACTTCATCCATCCCAACCCTTTCGGTTGCGACGAATTCATTCGTTTCCCCAGCCGCTTCGGCACGAATGCCGAACCTGTTTCCGTCAAAATCGACAGTGACCTGCCCGACCCGCTCCCCGGCAACGACCTTTTCAAGGAAAAAGCTGGAAAGAGGCGGCAGGAGATCCTTGCCGATCATGATTTCAATGGCGCGTGCGCCGATGTCGCTCGCACCGGCGCGCGCCACCAGCGCATCACGCGCCGCATCGGACAAGGTCAGGTCGGCGCCATATGTTGCCAGGACGCGGTCCCTGATCTTGCCAATCTGCATATCCACGATCCTCGACAGCTCCTCCGTGCCCAGCGGCATGAAGGGCAGGATGATCGTGCGCCCGAGGAAAGCGGGCTTGAACTGTTTCGTCAGCTCCGGCATCAGAAGCGCTTCCAGCGCCTCACCTTCCGGCATGGTCTCGGGATCGGCGGAAAGCGCCGAAAGCAGTTCCGAGCCGGTATTGGCCGTCATGAAGATCGTGGTGTTCTTGAAATCGACATCGCGGCCCTCGCCATCGCGAAGCACACCCTTGTCGAATACCTGATAGAAGATATCCTGGACGCCGGGATGGGCCTTGTCGATTTCATCCAGGAGCAGAACGCCGAACGGCCTGCGGCGCACCGCCTCGGTCAGCACACCACCCTCACCGAAACCGACATAGCCGGGTGGCGAGCCGAGAAGCAGCGAAACCTTGTGCTCCTCCTTGAACTCCGACATGTTGATCGTCGTCAGATGGCTGTTGCCGCCATAAAGCAGATCCGCCAGCGACAGCGCGGTTTCGGTCTTGCCCGTTCCGGACATGCCGACGAGGAAAAACACGGCGGGCGGGCGACGCGGATCGGACAAGCCGGCGCGGGCGGTGCGCATGGCATCGGCAATCCGGGCAATCGCCGCATCCTGTCCCACGACACGCTGACGCATGCGATCATCCAGCGTGCGCGCGCTCTCGATCTGGTCCGCCAGGAGTTTGCCAAGCGGAATACCCGTCCATCGGGATACCACGGATGCGATTGCATCCCGGTCGACCACCGTCGGCACAAGTCTTTCGGTATTTGCCGGCTGCGCCTCTCTTCTTTCGGTATTTGTCGGCTGCGCCTCCCCGGCAGGTCGGAGAAGCGAGACATTCGATGCGCCGGTTTGCTGCGCCGGCTGCTCTTCGCCCAGCGCCGCCAGTTCGGCCATTTCTGCATCGTAACGACCACGCAGATCATCGATCCCGCCTTCAAGCCTCTCAAGCTCGTCGCGTATCGACTGGATGCGACCCTGCATGTCTTCGTCCTGCGGTTCACGCAGAAGCCAGTTCAACTCATCGGACAGAAGACGCCGTTCGCTTTCCATGGCGCGCAGCCGCTCCGGCAGGGTCTGCCGCGCCAGCGATACGGCAGCGGCGGCCGTATCGAGCAGGCTGACGGCCTTGTCGGGCAATTGCCTTGCGGGCATGTAACGCGCGGATAGCTGCACCGCCGCCACGATCGCCTCGTCACGAACGGTGACATTGTGATGGCTGACGAAGGTATCGGCCACCCCGCGCAACATCCGTATCGCGGTCGCCTCGTCCGGCTCGCGCACATGCACGGGCTGGAAACGACGCGTCAGCGCGGCATCCTTTTCGAAGTATTTCTTGTATTCGCTCCACGTCGTCGCCGCGACGGTCCGCACCTCGCCTCTTGCGAGTGCGGGTTTAAGAATATTGGCCGCATCACCCTGACCGGCAGCGCCGCCCGCACCGACAAGTCCATGCGCCTCGTCAATGAACAGGATGACAGGTTCGGCAGAGCGCTTTACCGCATCGATCACGCCATGAAGGCGTCGTTCGAACTCGCCCTTCACACCGGCGCCGGCCTGAAGCAACGAAATATCGAGGTTCAACAGGCGAACGTTACGCAATTTTTCCGGAACGTTTCCTGAGGCGATCTCCAGCGCCAGCGCTTCCGCAACCGCCGTTTTGCCGACGCCCGCCTCGCCCACCAGAATGGGATTGTTCTGTCGGCGGCGCGTCAGAATATCAACGAGTTGGCGCAGCTCGTCATCGCGGCCGATAACCGGATCGACCTTGCCACTGCGGGCATCCGCAGTCATATCCTGGGTATAAAGGCGCAGAAAATCGTTCTGGCCGGTGGCCGGTCCGGAACTCGCGGGCACGGAAGAAACATCCCCGCCTGCGCCCTCTTCAACCGAACTGCGAAGGCGCTCGAGCGCGGCCCGATCCATTGCCTTCAGCGACGGAAATGCAGAGCGGACGAAGGAGCGAAGTGAGGTTTCCTCATCCATCGCCAGCAGCAGGTCGCAAAGCGTTACCCGGTTGCGTCCAGCCTCCAGGGAAGCAAGAACCCATGCCTCCCGGCCGGCGGTCAGGACGTTCTGGGAGAGCGACAACGCTTCGCCGTCTCCAATAATGGCCTCCCCCAGACTGCGGCCGATTTCAGCCTGCAATACCGGAAGTGGAATCTTTAATTCCTCGAATGTTTCCGCATACATACCGGCATCTACAACCGCCAGCAGCCAATGCGGGATATCCACGTACCTGTGACCCATGCGCACCGCGATAGAAGCCGCGGCTTCAAGGGTAACGCGCAGGTCAGGCTCAAGCGCTTCAATGAGGCGATTGAGATCGATATGCGACATGCAATGAGCCTCCTGCCCCGGTCCATTCCACAACGTGACGTGGAATAACTATGACGATGAAACCGCATTGTCCACCCCGAAGTTTATTTTTTATCAGGTGAGATTAGGCAGTAGACGCCACAATTTAGACACATTTTGAATAAGTCTGTCTGAGGAATAGCCTCACGTAAGGGAAGTAACTACAAAAAATCAATTACTATTTTCTGGAGATAGACTGCTCTTGAACGCGCCGCATGTTAAAAGAGATATAGAATTTTTGGGAGATTGCGGAGAAAATATCCGCATCGACGCAAGAACGCGTGAAATATACTATAGAATTAAGGATGAAAGAAACCAGGCACGGACAGAAGAGCGCGCTGCATCCCCACAAGATAACTTGAAGATCTCCAGTAGCTGGGACAGTGTCAGCAATCTTGGATTGCAGATTATATATTCCGAAAGCAAGGATATCGAAATATTGGCATGGCTTGCGGAAGCAAGCCTGAGGCTGCGTGGATTTCACGGCCTACGTGAAATCTATGATCTTTGCAGCGATCTTTTTTACAACCACTGGGACTCATTGCGGTCAATCAGTGACGATAATGACGAAGAAAAATTTGCACCTTTTGCGGGATTGAACGGCATTGGCAGCGAAGGCACGCTTGTTCAGCCGCTTCGCCTCGCGCCCCTGATCCCGGGAGGGAAATTCGCCGAGCACAGTCTCTGGGATTTCCAGCTGGCGCAGCGGCCGAACGAGGGCAAACGTCGCGAGGAACTGTATCGGGCAGCCTCCGAGGCGGGCGTTGCCGCCATGTCCTCGCATCTGTCGGAGGTGAATGCCTGTCTCGCCTCGTTTGACGCAATCATGGCAGTTCTGACAGAGCGCTGCGGCCAGTCCGCTCCGCCGAGTTCCAACATACGCAACACGCTTATCGAGGCGGCTGCCGCCATTCGCACGCTGGGCGGGCGGGACCTGGAGCCGGCACCGGTAGAACAGGCGCCGGCCGCGATTGCGGGCACCGATGAAAGCGGGCAACCCGTCATACGCGCCGCCGTGGTCTCGCCGGAGGGCATATCCTCACGCGACGAGGCATTTGAAACTCTTCTTTCGGTTGCGCGTTACTTTCGCCGTACCGAGCCGCATTCACCGATCTCGCTCTCCATCGAAACGCTGGTTCGCAGGGGACGCATGGATTTCTCGGAACTGCTGGCGGAGCTTCTGCCTGAAGCGCAGGTCCGCAACGCCGTTCTGACGGCCGCCGGAATCAAACCCGGCGGAGAAAACAACGGAAAATAACGAACTCGGGGCGAGACGACGCCCCATAACAGTCATCTATGCCACGGGGCATCAAGGAGGTTGAAATGGCAAGTGTACATGAAAAGCTGGAGCGGGTTCGCAAGCCCCGCGTCCACATCAAATACGAAGTCGAGACAGAAGGCGCGATGGTGGTCAAGGAACTGCCTTTCGTCGTTGGCGTGCTGGGTGATTTCTCCGGCAATCCGACCCAGCCCCTGAAGCCGTTCGGCGAGCGTAAGTTCGTTCAGATCGACCGCGACAATTTCGACGAAGTGATGCGCCGCATGACGCCGGGCCTCAATATTTCCGTTGCCAATACGCTGCAGAAAGACGGGACGGACATGCAGGTCAACCTGAAGTTCGAAAGCATGGACGATTTCGAACCCGGCGCGGTCGTGCAGCAGGTCCCGGCGCTCAAGGCGCTTCTGGATGCCCGCAACGAGCTGCGTGACCTGCTTTCCAAGGCCGACCGTTCGGAAGATCTGGAGCGGATGCTCGAAGATATTCTCCAGAACAAGACGGACCTCGCGACGCTCGTTTCCGAACTGAAGGAAAAGAACGGCGCAAGCGAATAATCGCCTGTGCGGAGGAAAACCTCCCCGAACGGCCCCCGCAAAGGGGGCTTCACCTGTTCAAGCGGCATTTTAAAGCCGCATGTGGAAGGACTGAAACATGAGCGCTGAAAGCCTGCTGAAAAACGAAGCACAGGCAACGACCACCGAAGACCAGGGACTCCTGTCCAAGGTGGTTGCCGCAACCCGCCAGACCGAACCGGACCGCGCGCAAAATCTGCTGCGCACCCTGACCGATCAGGCCCTGAAGGGAACGGTCAAATACGACCGCAACCTCACCGTCACCCTCAACCACGCGATCGCCGAACTGGACCGGACGATTTCCGAGCAGCTCGCCGCTATCATGCAGGCGCCGGAATTCGCCAAGCTGGAAGGCACCTGGCGCGGGCTGAACTATCTCGTCAAGAATTCCGAGACGAGCGTCAACCTCAAGATCCGCGTCATGAACGCCGGCAAGCGGGAACTCGCAAGGGATCTGGAAAAGGCCGTCGAGTTCGACCAGTCCCGGCTTTTCAAGGCGATCTACGAAGACGAATTCGGCACCCCCGGCGGCGAACCGCTCGGCGCCATCATCGGCGATTACGAGTTCGACAATTCCTTCGATGACGTGCAGTTGCTTCAGGGTGTCTCGTCGATCGCGGCGGCAGCCTTCGCACCGTTCATTTCCGCGGCCAGCCCGCGCATGTTCGGTTTCGAGGACTATCGCGATCTCGCCCGTCCGCGCGATCTGGAAAAGATCTTCGACACGGTCGAATATGCCAAGTGGCGCAGCTTCCGCGAAAGCGACGATTCCCGTTTCGTGACGCTCGCCTTGCCGCGTGTGCTGGCGCGCATGCCCTATGGCCCGAAAACCAACCCGATCGACGATTTCGCCTATGACGAAACCAAGGGTGCGGTGAATGGCGATCTGCAGCATGACGAATATTGCTGGATGAACGCTGCCTACGTCATGGGAACGAAGCTGACCGACGCTTTTGCGAAAAGCGGCTGGTGCACGGCGATCCGTGGCGCGGAAAATGGCGGCCGGGTGGAAAATCTGCCCATGCATGTCTTCTCCAGCGATGACGGCGATCTCGACCTGAAATGCCCGACAGAAGTGGGCATCACCGACCGCCGCGACGCCGAACTCGGCAAGCTCGGCTTCCTGCCGCTCTGCCACTACAAGAACACGGATTACGCGGTGTTCTTCGGCGCCCAGACGGCGCACAAGCCGAAGCTTTACGACAAGCCGGAGGCGACTGCCAACGCCGCCGTTTCGGCCCGCCTGCCCTATATCATGGCCACGTCGCGCTTCGCGCATTATCTCAAGGTGATGGGCCGCGACAAGATCGGCTCCTTCATGGAAGCGTCGGACTGCGAAGTCTGGCTCAATCGCTGGATCGCCAACTACGTCAACGCCAATGACGAAGCGGGTGAGGAAAGCCGCGCGAAATATCCGCTGCGCGACGCCAAGGTGACCGTGCAGGAAGTGCCGGGCAAACCCGGCGCCTACAATGCGGTCGCATGGATGCGGCCCTGGTTGCAGATGGAAGAACTGACGACCTCGCTGCGCATGGTCGCCCGTATTCCGTCCAAGAACTGAGCCCGGACCGGGGTGGTCCGCCACCCCGGCCCCGTTCATCATCCGGAGTCCGCTCATGGCGCATCAGTCCTTTCCGGACGCCCGTATTTTCGCCGACCAGCTCATCGCTCTCATCGACGATGCGCTGACCGGCCAGGTGAACGCCATTCTCCACCACCCTGATTTTCAGGCGATGGAAGCGAGATGGCGCGGGCTTGCCATGGTCGTGCGTGAGGCGGGCCGGAGCACCGATGTCAAGGTGAAGCTGCTGAACGCCAGCTGGCGTGACCTTGCCCGCAACACGGAACGCGCCACCGACTTCGACCAGAGCCATCTTTTCGAAGTCGTCTATAACCGCGAATTCGGCATGCCGGGCGGCGAACCGGTCGGCCTCTTGATCGGTGACTACGCCTTTTCCCCTGACGATCTACAGGGTGCCGATTCCATCACCACACTGTCGCAAATCGGCATGGTGGCTGCGGCAGCCTTCTGCCCCTTCGTGGCGGCGGCAGCGCCTTCCGCCGTCGGCCTGCAGGACTTCGCCGAACTCAGCCGGGTTCACGACTTTTCCTCGCTGAAGCAGGATAAATCGCGGCTGCGGTGGAATGCGCTGCGCGCACGCGACGATTCCCGCTTCGTTGGCCTTGTCGCGCCGCGCGTTTTGCTGCGCTCTCCCTACAAGCCCTATGCGCGCGGCCGCGATGACGGATTTCCGTTCCGCGAGCATGTGGCGGAAGACGGCGAAACCCTGCTGTGGGGCAATGCCGCCTTCGCTTTTGCAACGGTGGTGGTGCGCAACTTCGTCGATTCCGGCTGGTTTGCGGATCTGCGCGGTGTGACGCAGGATGCCGTGGACGGCGGCATGCTCTCTTCCCGGCAATTGCCGCCGCTCGATCTCGGTATCGAAAGCAACGGCCTTTCTGCCCAGCCGCCCGTCGAGGTGCAGCTGACGACCGGGCAGGAACAGCAATTTTCCGATCTCGGCATCGTGCCCGTCTCCACCACCTATCTCTCCGGCATGGCGATCTTCAACGCCAACCAGTCCCTGCATGCGCCCGGCCATTATTCCAGCGAAGCGGCGAGACAGAACGCGCGTCTTGCCGCCATGCTGCAATATGTGCTGTGCGCCTCCCGGTTTTCGCATTACCTCAAGGTCATCATGCGTGATGACATCGGCCAGCTGAGCGACGCCTCGACGATCGAGCGCAAGCTGGAAGGCTGGCTTTCCTCCTACACGCTCGGCAATGACGATGCGGAAGCGGCGCTGCGCACGCGCTACCCGCTGCGCTCCGCCGGGATCAACGTCTTCGAAGTTCCCGGCAAGCCCGGCACATTCTCCTGTACCGTGCGCCTCCAGCCGCATTTCCAGCTCGATGACGTCTCCACGAGCTTTCACCTCATTGCCGAAACCATGGTGCAGCCCGCCGCCGCATCCCGGCCTTCGGCCGAGCCACAAAGGATACCCGCATGACGCTGCGCGACGACATTTCCCGCCTTCTCGATGACGACCGGCTGCAGGACGCGATCGGTCTTGCGCGCGAACACGTCAAGACGAAGCCCACCGACAAGGACGGCCGGCATTTCTATATCGACCTGCTTGTGCTTGCCGGCGACTATGAGAAGGCCGATGCGCAATGCAATCTGGCCGCAACATTCTCGCCGCAGGAAAGCGTCGGCTTTTCCCTCTTTCGTCACCAGCTGCGCGCCATGGCCGCGCGCAATGCGTGGTTCGAGAACGGCGCGGTGCCGGATTTTCCCGGCGGTCCATCCGAACTCGACCAGCTGGCCATCCGGGCGAATATCGCCGCACGCAGCGGCGACGCGGATGCCGCCAGAGCCGCGCTTGCTGAACTCGATGAAAAACGCGGCAATGTGCCGATCGGCCATAATGGCAAAAGCGCCGGCGATATTCGCGATCTGGACGACCGCATTCCGCATGCACTGGAAGTGCTGACCAATGGTGGCCGCTACCTGTGGATCGATTACAGCCGCATCGAGAGCCTCACCATCGACCCCATGAGCCGCCCGCGCGACCTTGCTTTCCGCGGGGCTGAGCTGACCCTGCGCGACGGTGCGGTCGCATCCGTGCTGCTTCCCGCGATCTATCACGGCGCGAAGGACGATGTCGGCCTTCTGCTTGGCCGGGAAACACGCTGGAGCGATGAGGGCCAGCCTCTGGCGACCGGGCAAGGGCAGCGCTGCCTGCTGATCGGCGACGATGTGGTGCCGTTCCACGAAATCGGCTCCCTTTCCGCCGCCTCCGGCGATGAAAGGCAGATCGCCCGTGGTTGATCCGCTGGAGCAATATCGCGCGCGGCAAAGAACGCTGTCGCGCTCCGTTCTGGACCGGCTGCTGGACGATGCGCCGGATGCGGAAACGGACGCGCTCGTCAGCCTGAAGGATCAGGCGCGCGAGATGCGCGAGGTGATCCGCCGCGATCTGGAGGCATTGCTCAATACCCGCCGTAACCCCGCCGGCCCGCCGGCAGCACTGAAGGAACTGTCCGACGCGCTGGTGAGCTATGGCGTGGACGGCATTCTCTCGGCCAATCTGGTGACGGACGCCTCCAAGGCGCGGCTCGCACGCAGCATCGAACGGCGGATTTCCCTGTTCGAAACCCGTCTTGCCGACGTGCATGTGACGATCCTGAAAAACCGTACCGATGGCGACCGGGCGCTTCGCATGCGCATACAGGCGAGCTTCCGCCTTCAGGAAGGCATGCCGCCGATCAGTTTTGAATCCCGGATCGATCCGTCCACCCAGCGTTTTCTGGTGGAGGCGACGAATGGCTGACGGCTTCCTCGAAAAATACAATGACGAACTCTTCGCGCTGCGAAAACGCGCATCGCGTTTCGCGGCGGCGTTTCCCAAGATTGCCGGCAGGCTGCGCATGACGGGCGATGTCGCCGACGATCCGCATGTCGAGCGGCTGATCCAGAGCTTTGCCTATTCCGCCGCCCGTGTGCGCCAGAAGCTGGACGACGAGTTCCCCGAACTGTCGGACAGCCTGCTGGAAACGCTCTATCCGCATTATCTCGCGCCGATCCCTTCGATGAGCGTCGTTCAGTTTGCACCGAGCCCCGCGCTGGCAACCGTGCAGCCGCTTCCGCGTCACAGCGAAATTCTCGCCGAACCGGTGGGCGGCGAGAGCTGCCGTTTCCGCACGACGCAGGAGGTGGAGATCGTCCCGCTGCAGATCGCTGCGGCGACGCTTTCCGGCCAGCCGATCGATGCGCCTTTTTCAGCGTCTTTCGCCGGTGCGGCAAGCTGCCTGCGACTTTCCCTGCGTAGCACCGCGCCACGCGGCAGCACCTTCCCGGAAATGGGGCTGACAAAACTGCAGATATTCCTGTCTGCCGCCTGGCAGCAGGCGACGGCGCTTTACGAGCTCTTGACCAACCATTGCGTGGGCATGGCGCTGGCCCGTCACTCCGAGGACAAGGAGGCGGTTTTCCTGCCCGCCGCTAACCTGAAGCCATCCGGTTATACGCGCGATCAGGCCATGTTGCCCTATCCGGCCAACAGTTTTGACGGATACCGGCTTCTCACCGAATTCTTCGCGCTGCCGCAGAAATTCCTCTTTCTCGATATTGACGGTCTGCACAGGTGGAGCGGCGGCAATTGTGAGCTTTATATCTATCTGGATGCGGCGGATACGCGGCTGGAGCGCATGGTCTCCGTCAAGGATTTCGTGCTGAACGCCTCACCGGTCATCAACCTGTTCAAGCAGAACTGCGAACCGCTGAGCCTGGATGGAACACGCACGGAATATCGTCTTCTGCCGGATGCGAGGCGGCAGCGGACCCGTGAAATCTACGCCGTCGAAAATGTCGAGCTGACCAGCCGCTCCGGGCAGACGGAAAAGACCTCTCCGTTTTTCGGGCGCAC
Organism: Rhizobium rhizogenes; assembly: GCF_002005205.3. The sequence continues at coordinate 688,008 of NZ_CP019702.2, forward strand.
CCAGCGCAACAACGGCTCGAATGTGTTCTGGCAGATCCAGCGCCGCTTTGACGATGACGGCTCTTCCGATACCGATATCGCCTTCGTGGATCAAAAGCGCGGGCCGCTCGGGCCGCTCGACATGGTGGCGAGTGTCGATACGCTCTGCATCAACCGCGAATTGCCGAGCCAGCTTCCCTTTGGCGGTGGACACCCCTTCCTCCAGCTTTCAGCCGGCAACGAAGCCGTGAAGTCCATCCATGCCCTGATGCCGCCGACGGCGGCCATCCGCGTCAACGAACGCTCGGCGCGCGAATGGCGGCTCATCTCGCATCTGCTGCTCAATCATCTCTCGCTTTCAGACAATGGCGGCGCTCCGCTCAAAGATATTCTGTCGCTCTATTCCTTCAGGGACAGCCCGGAAACCCGGCAGCTGGTTGAATCCATCAGCAATGTCGAGGCCCAGAATTCCCACGCCCGGATCGGCTCGGCGATGGTGCCTGGAACCGACATCACCGTGGAATTCGATCCGGCACTCATCGCACGCCCCGCCGCCTTCATTTTCGCCAGTGTGCTCAACCACTTCTTCGGCCTCTATACCTCGATCAACAGCTTCACCCGGCTGACGGCGACGATGCGCGGCCATTCCAAACCGATTGCCCGCTGGCCAGCCCGCGCGGCGGACCGGCCTTTGCTCTAGGAGACCGGGATGGAACAGCAGATACCGACACTGAAAGATCAGCAGGCCGCTCTTCTCAGCGCCGATCCCGGCCGTTTTGATCCGGCCACCGCCTTTCGCGTTGCCCAGCACGTTTCGGATGACGGGCTGACGATTGCGGCGCATGGTGGCGTGCAGCCCACGGCGCTGGCGATCAGCGGGTTCGGCCGCAAACACGGTGTTTCCCAGCTGAAATCGGCCTTCGCCCCGATTGTCGGGCCACTCGGTTCGCTGCCGCCAGCCTATGGCGAATTGCTGCAACGGGAAGAGCGCAGCCGCTCCGGCGCACTGGCGAGCTTCTTTAATCTGTTCGCAGCCAGATTCAGCGAGCTGTTTGTAACCGCTTCGGAAAAATATCGCCTCGCCAGAGGACTACGCTGGTCCGATCAGGGAAAAAACAACGGTTTCCGCAAGACGCTGCTTGCGCTTACCGGGTTTCGCACGGCCGGCCTGAGCGAGAAAGCCGGGGTGGCCGAAGATACGCTTCTACGCTTCAGCGGGCTTTTCGCCAGCCGCAACCGCAATGTCTCGGCGCTCACCTCGGCCCTTTGCGAATTTACCGGGCTTCCGGTCGTCGTTGAACAGTTCCGCCGGCGATGGGTACCCTTGCCGCTTCACGAACAGAGCCAGCTCGGGCAGGCATCAGGGCTGCGGCTGGGGCAGAATACCACGGCGGGTAGCGCCGTGGAGGATATGAGCGGCGGCTTCCGCGTCGTCATCGGCCCGGTCGCCTATGCGGATTATCTGGCATTGACGCCCGGATCCAAACGGCTCGCCGAGATATTCTCGCTAACACGGCTCTTCGTCGGAAGCGCGCTCGATTTCGATGTGCAGGTGATCCTGAAAAAGGAGGATATTCCCTTCTGCCAGCTTGGCCAGCCCAATGCTCCCGCCCGTCTTGGCTGGAACAGCTGGGCCCGCGTGGCACCGGCACAAAAAGACAGCACCGACGCCATCGTGACCGAGCGGGAAGGCTCGGCAATCTCCGGGTGAGGCATGACATGAAACTGGCGCTCAGGCACACACAGAATATCGGGGCCGCAAAACCCGGCCAATGGAGCTTCGAGCGCGGCCGCCGCGTCATCGGCCGGTCGCGGGATTGCGACTGGCAGATCGACGACGATGAACGGCGCGTTTCCAAGCTGCATTGCACGCTCAGCCGCGATGGTGAAGGTTTTACGATCGTGGACCAGAGTGCGAACGGCACGCTGGTCGATGGCCGGCTGCTGCTCGAAGGGGAAAGCGCACGGCTGCAGGATGGCTCGCAGATCAACATCGGCGGGCAGATTTTCCACGTGGCCATCAGCGGCGATGCCGAACTGGATTTTTCCGATCCCGATGCCTCCCTGCGGATGAGCGACGAACCCCTGACCATCTCCGCAATCCTTGCCGATATCGCCCCGAACGGGCGCTCCGCCGGCGGGGTGCTGGGCGGCACGCTGCCGCAGGATGACTGGATGGAAACGGGCGGCAATGCCGCCGGCCCGAAACCCAAATCCATTTCACGCAATGTCGAGATCGGCTGGAGCGCTCCGCCCAAGGCCGGCGGCATGGGTGCGGTACTGCCGGAAGACTGGGATGAAGAGCCGGCCGCAAGCAGCAGGCACGAGCACACGGACGCGCTGAACACGCCGGTCATGATCGCACGCCCGGCATCACCGTCGCAGGGCGAGGATTTCGACAGCGTCTTTCCGGATGAAAACGAAGACCCGGCCGCAGAAGCAACATGGCCAGCAGAAACCTCCGGCGCAGAGGCAGGGATCGGCGATCTTCTGACCGCGCTCGAAAGGGAAAATGCCGAGTGCATGGCCGTTCTCGACATCGAAAGCGATCACGCCGCTGCCGCGCCACATGCGTCACTGAGCGAACGCCTGGAAACCCTTATTCATCAGCAGCGTCGGCTTACCGCCTCTCTTGAAACGCTCATGCACACATGCACGCAGAAACTCGAGCCGCGGCTTCTCGAAGCCTCGGTCGATGCCGGAAACGATATTCGCGCGAAAATCGAGCGCAGGGACTGGCAGTCGCTGATCACCAGGACCGATTACTGGTCCGCCTACAAAAAGCAGTTTGAAGAAAACGGCCGTCAATTGCCGGTCAGGCAGTTTCTGCAACGGGCAGCGCGCGGTGACGCCGCGCCCAGTGCAGAGCCTGACGCGATGACGACCGATGCCAAGGGGGTAAACAACCACGATGAGACATGAAAACCGTGTTGCCTGGAGCGAAGGCATGTTTCTTCGCGTCCAGCATTTCCAGCAATCCGACCGCTGGACGGAGCGCCTCGTGCGCAACACGACGCGCAATCTTTCTCCCTATCCCTGGGGCATTGCCGAGATCGGCATGGACCGCAGCGCGCTGTCGATCGGGCAATTTGCCCTGTCGAACCTGCGCGGCGTTCTTCCCGATGGCACCCCTTTCGAGGCGCCGGAGGATTCTGACCTGCCGCCGCCGCTCGATCTCGATGACAGCGTCAAGGACGCCATCATCTATCTCGCCTTGCCCGCCCGCCAGCCCGGCAAGGCGGACATGTCCGCATCGGGCCGCAACGACACCAACAACGTGCGCTTCACCGCCTCCAGCTATGAGGTCTCCGACACCAATATCGAGACGGATTTTGTCGCACCCATCGATGTCGGCCGTCTCAGCCTGAAGTTCCTCAAGACCGGCGACGACCTTTCCGGCTACGATCTTATCGGGCTTGCGCGGGTGATCGAGGTTCGCTCCGACCGTGCGGTCATCCTCGATCCGGATTTCATTCCGCCCAGTCTCACCTGCGCCGCGGCGCCGCGTCTCAACGAGTTGCTGACGGAGCTTCTGGGGATCGTGCGCCACCGCGCCCAGGCGATCGCCGAGCGCATCGGCGATCCGACGATCCGCGGAACAGCGGAAGTGGGCGATTACTTCCTGCTGCAGATCCTCAACCGGGCCGACCCGCTGCTTTCGCATCGCGGCGCCAACGCCACGCGTTTTCACCCCATCCGTTTTTACGAGGACTGCATCCAGCTTGCCGGCGAACTCGCCACCTTCACGACGGACAAAAAACGGGCGACGAATTTCCCGCCCTATCGTCACGATGATCTGAAGGCCACCTTCGGCGCGGTTTTCGATGATCTGCGCACGTCGCTTTCGGCGGTTCTGGAACAGGCGGCCGTTGCCATCGAACTGGTGGAGCGCCGCCATGGCGTGCGTGTCGGCACCATCCACGACCGTACCCTGCTACGCGATGCCGGCTTCGTGCTTGCGGTACGTGCTGATATGGCCGCCGAAGACATTCGCCGCCGGTTGCCGGCACAGATCAAGGTCGGGCCGGTCGAGCGGATTTCGGAACTGGTCAATGTCGCGCTGCCGGGCATTCCCGTGCGCTCGCTACCCGTTCTGCCGCGGCAATTGCCCTATCGTTCCGGCACCGTCTATTTCGAAATCGACACGACATCACCGCTTTGGAAACAGCTCGAGACATCGGGCGCCATCGCCCTGCATCTGGCGGGCGAATTTCCCGGGCTTGAGATGGAAATGTGGGCGTTACGCGAATGAGCAACGAAAAGCCCTCCTCCTGGCAGGATTTACCAACGGTGGTCGAAATCACCGAGGAAAGCCGCCGCCGCAACCAGAACGCCCGCAACATGGCGACGATCCTCGAAGACATCATCGAGACCGACGAGCCGGCCGCCCGGCCGAAAGGCAACACGACCGCCATGCCGGTCGACCAGCTGCTTTCCGGCTTCCGCTTCGGTGGCGAGGATGTGCCGACGCTGGTGCAATCGGCAGCGCCGCTGCTCAATCTCGCGCATCTGTTGCGCTTCAGCGACGCCCAGCCGGACCCGGATCATCTGCGCCGTGCCTGCCTGGAAGCGATCACCCGCTATGAGCGCGATCTTGCCTCCGCCCGCATCAGCGCCGAGCGGGCGCGGGCCGCGCATTATGTCGTCTGCGCAACGGTGGATGATGTCATTCTCAGCAAGCCCTGGGGCGTGCGGGCAGGCTGGGCGCGCTCCGGCCTTGTGTCCACCTTCCACAATGATGTCACCGGTGGCGACAGGGTTTTCGACATTCTCGACCATTTCCACCAGTCGCCCGGCGCCAACAAGGATCTGCTGCTGCTGATCTATCTGTGCCTGTCGCTCGCCTTTGAAGGACGCACCCGCGTTTCGCCGAAGGGCGCACTGGAGCTTTCGCGCATCCGCGACAGTCTCTACAAGACGCTGATCGGCCAGTATGGCGCTTTCGAACGGGAACTTTCACCGCACTGGAAAGGTGTCGAGGCCCGGCATACGCCATTGCGGACGATGGCCGCGCTCTGGACGTTGCTGTCCCTGATGGCGCTCGCCTTCGCGCTTGGCTATCTTTTCTTCACACTGTCACTCAACAGCGCATCCGATGTCACTTTCGAGAGGCTGGCCCATCTGCCCCCAAACGAGACGCCGAGCGTGCTGATTGCAAGCCCTCCGCCGCAACCACCGGTCAAAGTCGATATTCCCAGGGTCGTGGAACCACCCAAGATCGTGGAGCCGAAGCAACCGTCCCGGCTTGAAAAGCTGATGGCCTTCCTTCAGCCGGAGGTCGAAAAGAAGCTGGTCACGCTGGCGGATGTCAACGGACGACTGCGCATACGCATCAATAATTCAGGCCTTTTCGCCACCGGCAGCGCCGAGGTCAGCCCGCAGTTCCGCGATCTGATCCAGCGCATCGGCGGCGCGCTCGCGGCGGAAAAATTCCGCGCGGTCGTCATCGGCTATACCGACAACGTGCCGATCAAGACCGTGGAATTCCCGTCGAACTGGCATCTTTCCGAAGCGCGCGCCAAAGCGGTCGGAGACATTCTTTCACAATTCGCCGGCCCGGAAGCAATCCTGACGGAAGGCCGCGCCGACAGCGACCCGATCGCCGACAACAAGACGGATGAAGGCCGCGAGATAAACCGCAGAACGGAAATCATGGTCCTGACCAACCCCGATGAAAAACTGAGCGACGCCGGCATTCTCTCGCCGACCATAGAGAACAGTTCAGGACAGCAGCCGGGAGAGGCGCAGCCATGAATCCATTGAGTTATTTTTATACGATCCGCTCCTATGTCGAGAGCTATGCGGCCCTCGTCGGACGTCGCTTCCTGTCGCTCCTGTGGGTGATCGCGCTTTGCGTCGTCATCTGGTTTTACGGCTACCTGATTGCGCTCGGCGATTTCAAGCCGCTTGGAACGACGCAGGCCCGGCTCATCGCCATCGGCATTATTCTAGCCATCTGGCTGATCTACATCGTCGTCACGATTTACCGCGGCCGCAAGCAAGACAAGGAACTCGTCGACAGCATCGAGCGCGAAGCCCTGGCCAACCGTCAGGCCGAGATCGGCGAAATCCAGACACGCCTGAAGGAAGCACTGGCGCTGTTGCGGCGCGTCACGAAAAAGCGGTTCGGTTACATATACGATCTGCCCTGGTACGTGATCTTCGGCGCACCGGGCTCCGGCAAGACGACGGCGCTGACCAATTCCGGCCTGCAATTTCCGCTTGGCGATGCGCTCGGCGAAAACGCGGTGAAAGGCATAGGCGGCACACGCAACTGCAACTGGTGGTTCGCCGACGAGGCGATACTGATCGACACGGCAGGGCGTTACACCACGCAGGATGATCTCGATGGCTCATCGAAAGCCGGCTGGGAAGGTTTCCTCGGCCTTCTGAGACGGTATCGCCGTTCGCAGCCGATCAACGGCGCACTGGTGACATTGTCCATCCCCGATCTTCTCACCCGCGATCCCGAGGAGCAGCGGCAGGAACTGCGCTCCATCCGGCAGCGCCTTTCGGAACTGGATGAATATCTGCACGCCCGCGTGCCGGTCTATATCGTGCTGACCAAGGCCGATCTCCTGCATGGCTTTGTGGAATTCTTCGACGGTTTCAACAAGACCGATCGCCAGCAGGTCTGGGGCACGACCTTCAAGCTGGATGAGAGCTATTCCGCCAAGGACCTGCCGCAACGGCTGACGGAAGAGTTCGAACTGTTGCAACAACGGGTCGACGCGATGCTGATCGAGCGCCTGCAGCAGGAACAGAATGCGGAGATACGCGGACGTATCTTCCGTTTCCCGGCGGAACTGGCGCGGCTGAAAGACCGGCTTCACGAAGCTCTGAGCGAACTTTGCGCTAGCTCCCCCCTGATCGAGGCGCCGCTCCTGCGCGGCGTTTACCTCGCTTCTGGAACGCAGCCGGAAACGGAACGGCCTGTCAGTGCACCACGGGCTCGCCGGAGCTATTTCCTTGCGCGGCTCTTCAAGGATGTCATCTTCCCGGAAGCCGCGCTGGTGATGCGCGACAAGCGCCTTTCGGGGCGGCAGCTGCTTGTCCGGCGCATTGCCTATACGGCCTGCGCGGTCGCGGTTGCCGTCGTCTTCACGGGCTGGATTTTCACCTATTTCGCCAATACGCGGGCGCTGGCGGAAGCCGACCGCAAGCTCGGCGCCTATGAGCAGCTGGTCCAGGGCATTCCCGTGCGCGATGTCGCCGATGCCGATTTCCTGCGCATCCTTCCAGCACTCGATAATCTGCGTGACGTCAATTCCGGCTTTGCCCGGGAGCGCGTGTGGAATGTCAGTTTCGGCCTCGATCAGGAAGACAAGATCGCCGGGCGGCAACGCGATGCCTATCAGCGCGCGCTCAACGCCCTTCTGCTGCCGCGCATGATCGTGCAGCTGCAGAAACAACTTAAGGACGAAAAGGATGTCACTCGCACGTTCAATTCGCTGAAACTCTATGGAATGCTTGGCGGCATGGGCGCATTGGACCGGGATTTCCTGACAATGCAGACGCATCAGATGTTCGCGTCCCTTTATCCCGGCGACGGAAGGGCGGCGGCCCGGGAGGCGCTGGACCAGCACGCAAGGGCCCTGGCGGATGGCGTACTCGCCCCGATCGAGCTTGATGCCCGCCTCATCGACACCGCCCGCGAAACCATCCGCGACCAGGCGATCGGCACCCGTGCCTATGATATTCTCGCCGGCCTTCCGCAGGCGCAGGAGCTGATGGAATGGACGCCCGCCACGGCCTTCGGCCCGCTTGGAGAACGCGCTTTCGAACGCCGCAGCAAGGCCCCGATGGCGGAGGGCATAGAAGGCCTCTTCACGGCGCAAGGATATCGCAGCGTCGTCATTCCGCAGATCGCCCATGCGGCGCGTATCGCGCTTTCGGAAGGATGGGTGCGTGGTTCCGACGACGCGATCCGCGGCGCGACGGTCGAACAGGTGGCACAGGCCGCGCTGCAAATCTATTTCGACCGTTTCGAGAAGAGATGGGCCGATACGCTGGCCGATCTGAGGGTCAAGCCCTCCCAGACGCTGGGCGACGCGGTGGAAACAACCCGCGCACTTGCCAATGAGCGCAACATTCTGGTGGAGGCGGCAAAATCCATCGCCGAAGCGACAGATCTGCGTCCCAGTGTGGGCGCAAATCCGGCCAGCGTCGCTTCCGCCGCCGAAGGCGATGCAACGGCGGCCGTTCTTGCCGCCACCGTGAATGCGGCGGACCCCTATGCGCGATTGCGGGATATGCTGGCGGCCAAGGGAGCCACCCCGGCGGCCGGCGCGGAAACCAATGGCGGCAAGGCAGCGGGTTCTCCAGCCGAGCAGCTGCTTTCCAATTTCAAGATGCTGAACGAGCAGCTCGCCCGCTCTGCAACCACCTCCGACGAGGTCGCCAAGGTGTTCGATGTGGACAGCCAGCTGACCAAGGCCAATCAGGACCTGCTGCAGCAGGCACGCCAACTGCCGGCGCCGCTCGATGTCTGGGTGGCGGGGGTGGCGGCCGATGTCGGCTCGCTTGCGGTCAAATCCGCACGCAGCCGTATTGCAGACCTCTGGGCGGCCGATTCAGCCTCCCTGTGCTCTTCGATCGTGACCGGGCGTTATCCTTTCGACCGGTCCTCCTCCCGCGATGTCGCCATTGCGGATTTTACGCGTCTGTTCGGCCCGACCGGAGTTTTCCAGAGCTTCTTCAAGCAGCGCATGGAGCCTTTCGTTGACAAGACGACCACCCCCTGGAGCTGGAAAGGCACCTTCGGCGCCGCCGGCATTCCAAGCAGCGCCATCGCCCAGTTCGAAAATGCCGACAAGATTTCGCGTGCCTTCTTCCCGAATGGCAGCGAGACGCCGGCGGTTTCGATCAATGTCAAACCCGTTTCGCTCACCAATGCCTCCAGCGCCGTGATGCTGGAAATCGAGGGTGAGCGGGTGGTCTATTATCACGGCCCGATCCAGGCGAAGTCGATCACCTGGCCCTCCCGTGAGAATACGGCGAGCCTCTCGCGCATCGCCTTCCAGCCGGGCGGCTGGCAGCAGGCGAAGACCGAAAACGGCGACTGGTCACCATTCCGCCTGTTCGACGGCGCAAATATCGAAAGCCAGTCCGGTGATCTTTTGCGGGTACGGTTTGATAATGGCGGCCAGACGGCCGAATTCGATATTCAGTTCGGGTCGGTTCTCAATCCATTCAGACTGGAGGCGATGTCGAGCTTTGCCTGCCCCCAGCAGTTTTGACGGCAGGCGGCATATGGATTTTTAACGGAGGGGATTGAAAATGGTAGCGATGACGACAACCTCAGCGGTCGTTTCCGTCTGATGGTCAATCAGGCATCGAGACCCGCGGAAACCGCAGCGGAAAGCGACCGCATCGGTTTCTTCGGCAAGGTACCCAGCCACGGCGATTTCATCTCCGACGGCCTTGAACGGGAATTGATCAGCACCTTTGACGACTGGATGCGATCCGGCCTGCATGCCTGCGCGGATATGTTCTCCGGCCGCTGGCCAGCCATATTCTCATCGTCCCCACCCATACGCTTCATCATTGAAAGAGGCATCTGGGGAAACTGCGCCTATGTGGGCGTGCTGCTGCCGAGCACGGACCGGGTGGGGCGGAAATATCCGCTCGCCATCATCGCCCAGCTCAACAGCTTCCGGAAACATCCAAGAACACTCTATCTGGACGACACCTGGTTCATGGCGGCCGAAGCCCTGGCCGAGACCTCCATGACCGGCGATTTCGAGATTGCGCGCTTCAACGCCGCGGTCAGGAAACTGCGGTTGCCCAAACCCCGGGAGGACGACGACGAACCGGAGATGGCGCGCGGCCGACCGCCGACCAGCCTCTGGTGGCATATCGATCCCCTCAGCCGCCGCCCGCGAGGGCTCAAATTCGACGGCAAGCCGAAGGCTTCCGATTTCATGCGCCTGTTCAGCGAAATGGCGGGCAAGAGCGATGAGGACGGGGCGGGTGCCGCCCGCGCCCATGCGCCGACGCAAGACAGCGTGCCTGTACAGGCACCTCCGCCAGCGCGGCCTGCGCGCTCCGCCGAGCCGCCGTCGCCGGTCATCTATAGCTATGCGACGCACGCGGGAACGCGGCTGTCCCTGAATGCGGATTCGCTGTTCGTTTCAAGAGACCCTGCCCTCTTCGCGATAGCCGACGGACAGGGAGATACACACGGCGCCGTTGAAGCTGCCCGACTCGTCACCAACATTCTGTCCGAGACCCCGGATGCCGACAATCCGGAGATGATGACGCAGAACATTCGGGGAAAGCTCGGCACCGTCAACAGCCTTCTTTTGTCACGGCAGGCCGCAGCCGCGGAAAACAGGCCGGCCGCCAGTGTGGTCATCGCCCACATCAGCGGCGACAGGCTGAGCATCGTCTGGTCCGGCGACGCACGCGCCTACCTTCTGAAAAACGGAACGATGCATCAGCTTTCCCGCGACCACGTCATTGTCGGCATGAAAAAGCAGCTGTCCCAATGCGTCGGCCTCTCCCAACAGTTCCGGCCGGATATTCTCCATGAGGATTGGGGTCCGCGGGACAGGCTGCTTCTGTGCAGCGCCCCGCTGGTGCAGATCCTGAAAGAGCGGACAATTGCCGAGGTCGTCAGCGGCACGCTTCTCAAGGAATGCGCCGGCGCCCTGATACAGGAAGCGCTGATCGAAAACGCACGCGAGAATATCAGCGCCATCGTGATTGGAAACGGGCGTGAGCAAGGATGAAAGGCAAGACCGAAATTCCGCTGTTACGCAGGTAAGCGCGCGGTTTTCCGAACTGTGGCGGAGTATTCGCCATGACGGCACGCGGGAAAGGCCCGCCGAAGAACAGAACGACCTGATCGATCAACTGCGAAATGCGCTGGATCGAAAGATTTCGCATTTTTCCGCAGTAAAACCCGTCTGGATCGCCGACAGCTTTGCCGTCGAGGGAATTGCCCATGAGAGCAACACGACGCTGCTTTTGAAACTGCGGCACCGTGACCTCGGCTCCCTGCACGCCCTGAAAACCGTGCCGCCGGCATCGGCGGACGATGCGGCGCTGCTGCAAAGACTGCGGGAGGAGGCACAGATCGGGCTTGCCCTGCGCCACCCGTGCCTGGTGGAAACATCCGCCCTGTTGCGATTGCCCGATGGGCGGCCGGGGCTTTTGCAGCCATGGCTTCCGTTGTCGCTGGCGTCGCAGACCATCGCCCGGTCAATCACTCCGCAGGATGCGGTTGTTGTGCTTCGCCGGGTGCTGGAAGGCCTGAACGCCATGCATATGCAGGGATATGTTCATTGCGATGTGACGCCGGCCAATATTCTGCTGCAGGAGGATGGCGTCGCGACTGTCAGGCTCGGCGATTTCGGCATTGCGCTGGAAATTGGCCAGAAGCACAGGCAACGGGGCATGGCATTTGCCGCCTCGGCCGGATTTGCGGCACCGGAGCAGATGCAGGGTGCGGCCGCAAACCCAAATCAGGATATATTCTCGGTTGGGCGGCTTGCCTTGCGGCTCATCGCAACAACCGGGGCGCACGCAACGGAGAAGCTTTCGCATTTCGCCCGCGCCTGTTGCCACGACGATCCCGCTTCGCGCCCACAATCGGCAATGGATGCGCTACAGCTTTTGTAGCGCAGCCTGTCAGTTGCCACTGCCGGGTTGAGGAGCGGCAGCCGTCGGCACGCTCTTCTGGAACACGGTCAGCAGCTTGGCCGAATCCACCAGCGGTGCGTTGCTGGCATAAAGCACATCGCCCTTCTGCATCTGGAAGAGCTGCATGAGCGCGATGCTGGACGCATCCCGCATGTTGACGTGATAGATGACCGGCCGCATGCTCGTTGCCGTCGCAACCGGGCCCTTGGCGCCGGAAGCAGTCGCCGCCGGAACCTGAGTGATCTCGTTGCGGAAGACATAGACATTGCGGGCATCGGCGCGATCATCCAGCAGACCACCGGCACGGCCGACGGCCTGCGCCAATGTCAGCTTGCCGGATTCGAACTGGAACTCACCCGCACTCTTGAATGCGCCAAGCGCCGTGTAGCTGGCGGCATCGCCATCGATCATGACCTGATCATCGGGCGAAAGACGGATATTCTGGCGATCTTCCCGCATGACGCGGTCAAGCGGTGCGCTGGCTCTCTGCGAGCCGCGAACGACGGTGACCGTGGCCGCACCCGGGGCAACCGTCGGGCCACCGGCCTGATTGAGCGCGTCGAGCACCCGCTCCTGACGGGCGGTGAGCACGATCTTTCCGGGGGTCTTGACCGCACCGCTGAGCATGACGGCGCTCGTCGGCTTGTCGACGACGGTAACGACCGCCTGCGGGTTGACGGCAGAGCCCTTGAGCCCGGCGACGACCTGGGATTGCAGTCCCTCCGGCGTCGAATCCACCACTCTCTGCTTGCCGACGAAAGGAATATTGACCGACCCGCTCTGATCCACGGTGAAGCGGCCGAGGTTAAGGGTCTTGCTTTGCGTCGGGGAGAAAAGCCCGTCCTCGCCCGTGTCCAGCACGGTAATGTCGATCACGTCGCCGCGCCGCAATCTCTGGGCATTGTAGCCGGTGTTGCGCAGTGCGGTCAGCCCGGGACCGGAGGCGCTCTGCGGGCCCGCGGAAACCGTCGCCGCCGGCGCGTTCGCCAGTTCGATGACAGGGATTTTTTCGTTGGTCCGAGGGAAAGTCGCAGACCGGATATTGCCCGCAGTCGGCCCGTCAGATGGTTTTGCACATGCGCTCAGCAGAGCCACCAGCAGAACCGCCCCCAACTTCTTCATCCCTCATCCCCTTGATGATTCAACCTGACGCAGAGATAACATCACGATACGTCACCGCAACAACTTTAACGGTTGCAATTCAGAGAAAGCCCGTTTTCCAGAGAAAAGGTGTGACCATTCCGCAACCTTTTTACAGGCATGCCGCTGGCGACCCCAACAATGCACCGATGAGAAATGACCTGCCTCCGCCAGCCACGACATTCGGATGGAACGGTTTTGCAGTGCGGGAGTTTGATTTCTGCAAACCAAGACAGGAGGAAGAACAATGGACCACACCAATCACGTACGTCTGGTTGAAACGGAACTGACGCCATCGGTGCTTGAAGGGGCGACTGTTTATGGTGCGGACGATCACAAGGTTGGCAAGGTCGACCACGTCCATGGCGTGGGAGCCGGCAGCACCGCGATCATCGATGTCGGCGGTTTTCTCGGCATCGGCGCAAAGCCGGTCGCAGTGCCGCTCAGCGACCTCGATTTCATGCGAGACGAAGACGGCGATGTCCACGCGGTCACTTCATGGACGAAGGACCAGCTGAAGGACATGCCCGAACATCGCCATTGATCCAAAAAAACGCCCGGCGGTTTGCCGGGCGTTCTTTCGACTTGCGGGCGGCACCTGCGCATCCGCCTCTCTCTCAATGCCTCAATCCCGAACCTGTCTGCCAAACGTCAAACGGCGAGGAAACCGCCATCCACGGGCAAAACGGCACCGGAAATCATCTTGCTGTCATCCGAAAGCAGCAGCGCGATGCTCTGTGCCACCTCTTCAGCTTCGGCAAAACGGTTGAGCGGATGGCGAACCATCATCGGCTGGCTCTTGACGGGATCGTTCCAGGCTTCTGCCGCCAGTTCGGTCAGCGTGATCGTCGGCGCGACGGCGTTAACGCGGATACCGTGGGCGCCAAGCTCCTTGGCGAGAACACGGGTTGCGCCTTCCAGTCCGGCCTTCGACGCTGCGTAACACAGGTGATCCTGAAAACCGCGATGGCCGGCGATGGACGTGATGTTGACGATGGCGCCACCGCCACCCTTGGCGACACGAGCGCGGGCGAATTCCTGGCAGGTGACGAGAGCGGCGCGCAGGTTGATGCCGAGAACGGCCTCATAGCCGGCATCGCTCATGTCGAGCACGCTTTCCAGCACATTGATGCCGGCACTGTTGATCAGGAAGTCGCACGGGCCAGCTTCCGCCATGGCGGCACGGGTGGCGGCGACATCGGCAAGATCGACGCGGATCGAACGTCCGCCGATTTCGCTTTTCAGGCTGTCGAGATCAGACTGCGTGCGGCTGATCGCCACCACTTCCGCACCGCGTGCGGCCATCAACTGCGCACAGGCGCGGCCGATGCCTTTGCCTGCGCCGGTGATGATGACGGATTTTCCGGAAAACTGCATGGAATCCTCGTTATTTTGCGGCCAATACGGCCGGATGATCTAAACTTGTGACGCGGCTCAGGAATGGCTGGTGGATCGAATGGCGCGCGCCGCATTTTGCAGGGCCAGAAATGCGTCGTACCGCGACTGATGAACCTTTTGAAAAGCCGGATCAGGCGAAGCACAGCTGGCGATCCGCGACATGGCAGGCATCGCCGCCATCAGGTCCGGATAGGTTCCGGCGGCAACCGCGCCAAGCATCGCAGATCCGAGAAGCACCGGCTCTTCGCATTCGGTGAGTTCGACCGGGAGGCCAGTCGCATCGGCCAGCAACTGCCGGGCAAGCGGATGAGCGCCGGCCCCGCCGCTGACACTGATGGTTTCCACCGGCGCACCGTTGCGAGCCTGCGTTTCGATGATCTGGCGAAGCCCGTAACCGAGGCCGAGAAGCCCCGCCACATAAAGCGCGACAAGGGAATCCACGCCGGTCTCCATGCCATAACCGGCAATGACCGCGCGGGCATGGGGATCGGCAAAGGGTGCACGGTTGCCGAGAAACTCCGGCACCACATGAAAATCCTCGGCGACCTCAGCTGCGGCGGAAGCGGATGCGGCAAGGCTGAGCGCGCGGTCGGCAAGCCAAACCGGCAAGGCTTTGCCTTCCTTCTCGGCAAGCACCTTCGCCTCGGCAAAGGCAGGATGTAATTGCACCAGATAATCGATGGCCGCGCCGGCGGCGGACTGGCCGCCCTCATTCAACCAGGCGCCGGGAACCATGGCGGAATAATAGGGACCCCAGACACCCGGCACGAAGGCGGGGTCAGTGGTGGTGGTCATGGTGCAGGACGAGGTGCCGAAGACATAACCGAGGCATCGCGATGCATCACCGCCCGCAGCCACCGTGCCAACGCCACCGGCATGGGCATCGATAAGACCCGCCGCAACCGCCGTGCCCGCAACCAGCCCCATGGCTTTCGCCGCCTCTTCGGTCAGGCCGTTACCCAGCGCCGTGCCGGGATGGACGACGCTTTCACCGATGCGGCGGAAGCCCTGTTCGGCGAGATCGCCAAGCCCGATGTGGTTGAAATATTCCGCATCCCATCGGTTTTCATGGGCAAGATAGGTCCACTTACAGGTTACCGTGCAGGCGGAACGATCAAGCGCGCCGGAAGCCTTCCATGTCAGAAAATCCGTCAGGTCGAAGAAATGCTCGGCACGGGCATAGACATCCGGCCGGTTTTCACGAAGCCACAAAAGCTTCGGCGTCTGCATTTCGGGAGAGATGCGGCCGCCGACATATTTCAGGACGGCATGCTCTCCAGCATTGATGCGCTCCGCCTGTTCGACGGCGCGGTGATCCATCCAGACGATGATATCGCGTTCGGGCTGATCGGCAGCGCCGACCGGCAGAGTCTCATCACCAGGCCCGCGAACAACGAGCGAGCAGGTCGCGTCAAAACCGATGCCGGCAACTTCGGCCGGATTAATGCCGGCGCGGGAAACGCTTTCGCGCACGCTGTCGCAAACCGCCTGCCACACCTCACCGCTCGACTGTTCGGCAATGCCGCCATCCTCGCGGTGCATGCTGATCGGGCGCTTGGCGGTAGCGAGAAGCTTGCCTGCGACATCGAAGACACCGGCCCGCGCCGAGCCTGTCCCGACATCGACGCCAACAAGGTAGGAAGCCATTTGCGATACTCCTCGGAGCGGATCATCCGGTGCTTGAACGATATGGAGCGGCTGGACCGGTTCCGATTTCCCCAGCCGCTCCAGAAGTTTTTAAACGCGGTCGAAGTTGGTCGGAAGAACCAGCATGTCGCGGATGGTGACGGTGCGCTTGCGCGTCAGCATGTAGATGACCGCATCGGCCACTTCGCTCGCATCGATAAGGCTACCCGATTCCTTGGCCTTGCGGAGGTTTTCCTCCGGCCAGTCCGCCAGAAGTGCGGAGACGACCGGGCCGGGAGAGACCTGCGCCACGCGCACGCCGTGCGGGATCATCTGGCGGCGCATGCCCTGCACGAAGCTGGTGATCGCCCATTTCGAGCCCGAATAGACCGGCTCCCAATAGGTCGGAAAATGACCGGCGATCGAGCAGGTGACGATGATATCGCCGGTCTTGCGCTCCGACATGTGCGGCACGACGGCCTGCACATTCTTCATCACGGCGTTGACGTTGAGGTTCAGCATCTTGTCGATGGCTTCAGGCGTCGTTTCGGTCAGCTCACCGCCGATATAGGTGCCGGCATTGCAATAGAGAATGTCGATATGATCGACCTTCCCGAGAATTTCCGGGATCATGGCATTGCAGCTGTCGGCATCGAGCAGGTTCGTCACCTGCGGGATGGCGCGGTCACCAAGCTTGGCGGCCAGATCTTTCAAGGCTTTCTCGTTCCAGTCGACCATGACCACGGTTGCGCCCTGTTCCAAGAGCGCTTCTGTTGTGGCAAGCCCGATGCCGGATGCGGCACCGGTGATGACCGCGATCTTGCCTTGCAGCGATTCAGACATTTAATTCTCCTGCGTTTATGAAGATATTTCCGGGCCGGCTCAGCGCCATTCGCGCCCGATATAGATAGCCAGCAGAATGATACCGCCCTTGATGACATCCTGCAGATAGGGGTTGATGCCCATCAGGTTGAGGCCGTTGTTGAGAATGCCGAGCAGCACCGCGCCGATGAGCGTGCCGAGGATGAGCCCCCTGCCGCCGGCAATCGCCGTGCCGCCGAGAACGACCGCTGCGATGGCATCCAGTTCGAAGCCGACGCCGGCATTGGGCTGACCACTCATCAGGCGGCCGGTGAGGATGAGAGCGGCAAGTGCTGCGGTGACACCCGAAATGCCGTAGACGGCAAGTTTGACACGCTGGGTCTTCACACCCGAAAGGCGGGCGGCAAGTTCGTTGCCACCGAGTGCATAGACGTGGCGACCAAAAGCCGTGCGCTGCAACAACACCCAGGCAATGGCATAAATCACCACCATGATGATGACAGGTACGGGAACGACACCGACGCGGCCGACGCCGAACCAGGAAATCCAGCTTGGAATGCCGCTGACCGGATAACCGCCGGAATAGATGAGGCCGAGGCCACGTGCCATGCCCATGGTGGCGAGCGTGACGATGATGGCCGGCATCTTGCCCCAGGCGACGAGCGCGCCGTTGAAGATGCCGATGCCGAGACCGATGAACAGGCCAGCCGGTAAAGCAACCGCGGGAGACAGACCCGTATTCACCATAAGCCCGGCCGACAGTGTGCCGACAAGCGCCATGACCGCACCGACCGACAGATCGATGCCGCCGGTGAGGATGACGAAGGTCATGCCGACGGCGAGAATGCCGACGACGGAAACCTGCCGCAGCACGTTCATGATATTGTTGACGCTGAAGAAATTGTCGCTCGCAAGCCCCATCAGGATCGATACGACAATCAGGCCCGCCAGAGGCAGGGCGAGCGGCGAACGCAGCATGGCGCTGAGACTGAAACCGCCCGTTTTCGCGGCAACGCCGGTGTTTGCATCAAGCGACATGTTCAACTCTCCCGGTGGTGGCGTTTGTCATTATTGTTTCTGAATTGATGTCTTCGCCCTCGACCGTGGCGACGATGCCGCCGGAACGGAAGACGCAGACCCTGTCGGACATGCCGATCACTTCCGGCAGCTCCGAGGAGATCATGATGATCGAATAGCCTTTGGCGGCGAATTCGCGCATCAGCGAATAGATTTCCGCCTTCGCGCCGACATCGATGCCGCGTGTCGGCTCGTCGAAGATCAGCACGCGCATGTCATGGTTCAGCCAGCGGGCAATCACGATCTTCTGCTGGTTGCCGCCCGACAGCGTGTCGACGCGGGCATAGGGGCCCTGCGCCTTGACCTGCACCTGCGCCATGGCCTTTGTCGTGTGCTCCAGTTCCTTTTTGAGATCGAGGAACCAGTGGGCCTTGCGGTATTTGCGGTAATTATTCAGCGAAATATTCTGCAGGATGGAGAAACTGGTGATCAGCCCCTCCTCCTTGCGGCTTTCCGGAAGCAAGCCGATGCCGCGCATCAGCGCTTCATCAGGACCGGAAAAACGCGTGTCCACGCCATCGACCTTGATCTTGCGGCGCGAGGCGGAATGCGCGCCCAGCATGGCGAGAACCGTTTCCGTGCGGCCCGAGCCGACAAGTCCGGCAAAGCCGAGAATTTCGCCCTTCCGCAGCGCAAACCGCGAGACGGGGCCGCCCTTCTTCAATTGCAGCTCTTCCACTTCGATCACGCTTGCGGCGGAAGGATCGAGCTGCGGTTTCGGCGGGAAGCTGGATTCGATGCGCCGGCCGACCATCATCTCGACCAGACGGTCATTATCGACCTCCGAAGTCAGGCAGGAGCCGATCAGTTCGCCGTCGCGCAGAACGGTGATGCGGTCGCAGATCTCGAATATTTCTTCGAGGTGATGGGAAATGAAGATGATCGCCACGCCCTGACGTCGCAGTTCACGCATGACCTTGAACAGATGTTCGGTCTCGGACGGCGTGAGCGTCGCGGTCGGCTCATCGAGAACGAGAATGCGGGCATCCAGCGACAGTGCCTTGGCGATTTCGACAAATTGCTGCTGGGCAACCGAAAGGCGATGCACCGGCACGTCGAGCGGAACATCCACGGCCAGACGGTTCATGATCTCCGCTGCGCGCTTGCGCATGGCGCCCTTGTTCAAAAGGCGAAGCGGCCCGCGGATTTCGCGGGCAAGAAACATGTTTTCAACGGCATTGAGATAGGGGATCAGGCTGAATTCCTGAAACACGATCCCGACGCCGGCGGCAATCGCCTCGTCATAATTGGCGAAGCGGCGATCCTTGCCGTCAATGCGGATCGTACCGTCCGATGGCTGCAAAATGCCGCACAGGATCTTCATCAAAGTCGACTTGCCGGCACCGTTTTCGCCCAGAAGCGCATGCACCTCGCCGGCGCGCGCCTCAAGGTCGACGCCGCGCAGGACTTCGATCTTGCCAAAGCTTTTTCTTATTCCATTCAGTTCCAGCATTTCACCCTCCTCAATGGTCGGGATTTAACCCCGCCCCCATACGAGATGGGGACGGGGCCTGGGAGGCGTTCTTACCAGCTGAACTCGCCGGCGTTTTTGCTGTCGACGACCATAACGTCGATCGGGACTTCCTTCGGCACGACGCGTGCGCCCCACTTCTGGGCAAGCGCCATGGCAAGGCCGACACGGACCTGGTCACGCGGGAACTGCGCGGTGGTTTCGATGAAAGGACCACCATCGGCAATCGCCTTCACCGCTTCCGGAGCACCGTCTACCGAGGTCAGCTTGATGTCCTTGCCGGAACCCTGAATAGCAGCGAGTGCACCCATCGCACCGCCGTCATTCACCGAGAAGATACCGGCGAGGTTCGGACGCGACTGGATCATGTTTTCAACGACGCCGAGAGCAACGGAGCGGTCCTGACGACCGTTCTGCGTATCGACCAGCTTGATGTCGGCGAATTCGGCAAGCGCTGCCTTGCAACCTTCAACGCGCTGCAGGATCGGCACGACCGGAATGCCGTCGAGGATCGCGACTTCACCCTTGCCGCCGAGCGCGTCACCGAGATGCTTGCACGACTTGTAGCCCGCGTCACGGTTCTTCGAGCCGACGAAGGTGTCGACTGGGCCGTTTGCGTTGGCGTCGACAGCAACGACGATCACGCCGGCAGCCTTTGCAGCATGCACGGCGGCTTCGATACCGGCGCTGTCGGTCGGGTTGAGGAGCAGAATGTCGATCTTCTGCTGAAGCATGTCTTCAACGTCGGAAATCTGCTTTGCCACATCGTGGCCAGCATCGGTCACGACGACATCGGCGCCGATGCTTGCTGCGGCTTCTTTCAGCGCTTCCTGCATCGATACGAAATAGGGGTTGTTCAGCTCCTGGAAGGTCATGCCGATCTTCAGCTTTTCCTGCGCCAGCGCCGGAGCGGCCATCATTGCAATTGCGGCTGTCGCCATCAGAAACTTGGATTTCATTTTCATCTCACTATTCCTCCCGTTTGGAAAGTTGGGGCAACAAGTGCCCGTTTCCGGACAGCCCTCTGCCCGAATTGGTAAAAATCGGCGATGTGTCGCTGGTTTAATCCGCCATGACCGCTGCCTTCTGGGCTGCGAATATGGTTCGGAACCTCGACGGCGACATTCCCTTCAGTTTCAGGAAATGCCGGTTGAAATTCGAAAGGTTGGAAAAGCCCACATCGTAGCAGACCTCCGCCACCTTCACGTCCTGATCCGCCAGCAGCATCTGGCAGGCAAGATCAATGCGTAACTGATTGCGATAGCGCACCAGCGTCGTTCCCGTATGGCGCTTGAAAGCACGGGAAAAGGCACTCGGGCTCTGGCCCACCATGTCGGCCAGATCGATCTCCTCGACCTGCTCCGTCAGATGCTGGCGCAGATGCGACAGAGCGCGGTTGATGCCGCTATCACCAATGCCGGTCAGATCAAGCTCATAACTCAGGCTTGCCAGCACCTCGGAAGACGGCGCGTTGACCAGCAGATCGAGAATTTCCCAGAACAGTGCCAGACGGGTCAACCCCTGCGCTTCGATCAGCCGAAGCACCAGCGGGCGAACCCGGTCGCTCGTCTCGTCGTCGAACAGAATGCCGCGGCGGCTGCGATCCAGCAGCGCGCGCACCACATCCATCTCGGCCATGGAGGTGCAGGCATCTTCGATAAAGCTCTCCGGAAACTGGATCACGAGAGAGCGTGTCGGCACGATTTCGTCCGGCTCGATCTCGCTGATCCAGTTCTGGGGGAGATTGGGACCGGTCATGATGAGCTGACCGGGGCCGAAACGACCAACAAAATCACCGATATAGAACGTGCCAGACGTGGCGACGACAAGATGGATTTCGTATTCGGGATGATAATGCCAGCGCACGGTGCGGAACGGATAGCCATGCCGCCAGGCAGCGAAGGATTCGCCCTTGCGGATGTGCACCAGTTCCAGATCGGGCTGCATCATAGTTCCTCCCATCGACACGTCCGCCGCATTTGCGGAGCAAGGCCATTCCTCTTTATGGCTCGTCCAAGGCGTTGATGAGGAGCATATGGCGTGCGGCAGCTGTGCTTCCACATCACGCCGGAGAAATTACCGATACTTTTTTGACTCTTTTTTGTCGATAATTGAATAGTCGCCCAACATGGCTGACCATAAACTCGGCGGTTGCGCCGATTTTTTTGCTCAATTTGGCGTGATGCGCTCAAACAATGCTCAGCCAGAGGCAATATCTGATGATTTTTTGGAGTTCGGCCTGCCTGGTGTCGGCAGGCCGAACTCATACTTTTCCGCAGCATATCTGTCGCTTATGCATCAGCGGCCGGTTTACCCGCCACTTATTGCGGCATCACGATCTGCAGCTTCACATCCGTTTCCCGCGCCTCCACCGCACGGTCAAAACCGGCGATGCTGTCTTCGAAGGGAATTGTCGCGGAAATCAGTGGCTTAAGGTCGACCTTGCCGGATGCGATGAGGGCGACGGCCCGATCATAGACATTGGCGTAACGGAAAACCGTCTCCACCCGAAGCTCCTTGGCCTGCAGGCCGACAATATCGACCGGAACCGGATCGACCGGCATGCCGACAAGCACGATCGCGCCGCCGGGCCGCGCCAGCTTCGCCATGCCGAGCACGGCGGGTGCAGCCCCCGAGCATTCGAAGACGACATCGCAGCCCCAGCCATCTGTGGCGGCTGCCACGGCCTCGGCAAGATTGCGCTCGCGAATGTTGACGGTCTCGATACCGTCATAAGATGCGATAATGTCGAGCTTCGGCTGGGCGAGATCGGCAACGATGACCTTCGCGCAACCGCCGGCAAGAGCCGCCAGCGCCACCATCATGCCGATCGGACCAGCACCCGTGACAACGGCGATATCACCGGGCTGGATGCGGGCTCTGAGTGCCGCCTGCATGCCGATGGCGAAGGGCTCGACCATGGCGCCTTCCGCGAAGGACACATTATCCGGCAGCTTGTAGGTGAAAGCGGCGGGGTGGATGACCTCCGGCGTCAGGCAGCCATGGATCGGCGGCGTCGCCCAGAAGCGAACGGCCGGATCCACGTTATAGATACCGAGCTTCGAAGCGCGCGACGTGGGGTCAGGAATACCCGGCTCCATGCAGACGCGGTCTCCAGCCTTCAGATGGCTCACCTCGGCACCGGTTTCGATCACGGTTCCCGATGCCTCATGGCCCAGCACCATGGGCGCGTTGACGACAAAATGGCCGATCTTGCCATGGGTATAATAATGGACGTCGGAGCCGCAGATGCCGACCGTATGGGTGCGGATGCGCACATCCTTCGGTCCGAGTTCACCAGGCCCGAATTCGTTGGGAATGTCAAAATCCCTGAGCGAGAGTTTGCCTTTTTCTTCCAGCACCAGTGCTTTCATCTCATCCTCCATGGTTTGCGATACGCCTGGCAGCGAATTCACTGGGCATCGGACCGAAAAGTGTATTGCGGTTTTCAGAAAATCCGATGCTCAAGCAAGAACTTGGAACGGCGGGACCGATTCCGCTTTGTCTCCCGCCATTCCAAGCGTGATGGCGTGCAATTTCGGCAAAAGTAAACAGAAATCCGCCGGATCGGCCGGTTTTTCTTTGCGAAGGAAAAACTGTATCGAGGGGCCTGCAATTTCTCATCACTGACGCGAGGTCACGGCCTTTCAGCAGAGGGACACAGGGCATGATTCGTCTGCCATTGCCGGGACCTTATTGTCCCCACAAGACCGGCGTACCAAGCCCTGCTAGAGCTTCTCGCCCGGCAGCCGGCTCGCCTGCTTCACCCAGTCGGCAAACTGCGCTTCATCGAAAATACCCTCATGGATATCGAGGTAGCGAACCTTCGGATGTTTCGACGTGCCGGGCGGCAAAGGCTGCAAGGATGCGCCGTTAAGGAAGGTGACTTTGATATATCTGGTAAAGCAGTGGAGACTGAGGAACCAGATGTCATCCTCCATGCCGTAAAGGGGCGAGTTCCACTTCACCGCCTTGCGCACACCGGGCACCAGGCTTTCAACCAGCGTGTCGATCCGCGCGCCGACCGGGCTTTTCCAGCCCGGCATGGCGGCAATGTAGGCCTGCACGGGGGCATCGCCATACCCCTTGGCAATCTGCGGATTGCCGCCCGAAAGGAGCTTCGGTGCGGCGGCGGACGGCTCGGTGTCCACGATTTTTGCAGCTTTATCCGACTTCTTTTCGGCCATCCCGGTCTCCTCCCAGTATCATGCGGCTTCCTGACATTTTCCCGAGCCGCGGTACAAGGCTGCCATAAAAAGCGACCACAGTAAAAAAACTATATTTTATGCACAGCCCTTGCTTCGCCCCGGCGATGCATATCCGGGGGAGTATCTGCGGAAAAACCCTCTATTTCCGCATGGCGACTGAAGCGCAGACACGACGGTACCGACCCGCCATGGCTGGCAGGCCAATTCCAGCCACAATGCGACGACAGTGCCCTATCGCGGTTTCAGGCGCGCAAGGCGGCTGCAGGAGACTGGCGATAGGCAAGGAGGGCCGGTATCGCGGCAAGAACGGCGGCAAAGCCCAGCAGGAAGAGCGCAAGACGCAGATCCTCGCCGGTGAAGCCGACGGGCAGGATCACGCCGCTTCTTGCGGTAAAAAGCTGCGCGCCGATATGGGCTGCACCCAACCCAACCAGAAAACCGATGCCGACACCAAGCGCCACCAGAAAGAAAAGCTCCAGCCAGACGATCGCGAAAACCGAGCCACGGGGCGCCCCGAATGCCCGCAATGCGCCGATCTGCCGACGCCGTTGCCCGATATGGATCACCGTGACCAGCATCAGCGCCGCCGCCACCAGCCCTTGCGAGCCGGCCGCGACCGCGCTCAGCACCGTCTTGGCGTCTCCAAGCGTGGCATAAAGACCGGTCAGCACTTCTCCCGGGAAAACACCAAGCGTATTGCCGCTGCGATATTCCTGTCGCAGGCGATAGGCATCGGCAATCGTCTTCGGCTTGACGAGAATGGCCGGCAGACCGGGTAAGCCTTCACCAAAAGTCTCCACGATCGGCGCATCGGGATCGATGCCGCCATGATGATCGGCCTCGGCATGGCCCGAAGAAGCATTGGAGGCAGGCACCTCATTTTGTCCCTGCTGCGCCCCGGTCTGGACAACGGCATGGTCGTGGCCCGCCTCCCCTTCGGAGTGCGTGTCGCCATCCTCGTGATGCTCCCCATCTTCATGGGCATGATCGTGGGCGTGATCGCGACCATCCGCCTGATGACCGCCGCCATCCGCATGGTTTACGCCTTCCGCTTCACCGTGATCATGACCATGGTCCTGGCCGAGACCATGGACGTGCCATACGGCCTGTATCGGCACGAGAATGGCACGATCCCAGGGGGTGCCGGTCGGTTGCAGCCTGCCGACAACCGTATAGGCTATTTCAGTGTGGGTATGACCGCCGGTTTCGGCGGTGCCATGCATCGGCTTGATCTCGGCGCCAAGGGACAGATTGACGGCGGCACCGAGGACGGCTTCGCCTTCCAGCGCGAACATCCTGCCCTCGGTAAAACCGGGTGTCGTGTTGCCGACAAGGCTCGTCGTCGTGCCGACGATGGGATAGCCGGAAAAGGAATCGCCGAAACCGACCGGCGCTGCCCAGGCAACGCGCGGATCAGCGGCAAGTCTGGTGAGGACGGCGCCATCCACGAGCGGCAGGGGTGCCGCCTGCAGAAAGATGGAAGAAAGGACCAGCTGGGTTTCACTGCCGGCCGCACCGACGACGAGATCGAATTTATCGGCAGCGCGGGCGCTGCCAAGACGCAGCGACCGTTCCTGCAGCGTGACCGCCACGCCGAGCGCAGTGGCCAGCGCAACCAGCAGAACCACGACGGCCCCGCCCAGCCACAGGCGGCGCAGGTCGGCAAGGATGAAACCGATCATGCCGCGATCTCCTTCCGCTCGGTATCGGCAACGATACGGCCGCCACTCAGGGTCAGACGCCGGTCGAGACGGCCGATAAGATGCTGGTCATGGCTGGCGACAATCAGGGTGCTGCCGGTGTCGGTGGCGACGGATAGAAGCAGGTCGCCGACGGCTTCCCCGCTTTCGAGATCAAGGCTCGCGGTCGGTTCGTCGGCAATGATCACCCCGGGGCTGCGCAGCAGCGCGCGGGCGATGGCAACCCGCTGCATTTCACCGCGTGACATGGTCTCGACGTGCTGACCGGGACGCTTGAGACCGACGGTTGCAAACAGGGATTGCGCACGTTTTATGAGGTCTGCATTTGCCACACGCGACAGGCGGGCCGGCAGCAGGATATTGTCCAGCGCGGAAAGGCCGGGAAAAAGATGAAACTCCTGCATGACGAGGCCGATATTGGCGGCACGCCAGCGATCGCGACGGCTCTCGGACAAATCGGCGATATTCTCGCTCCCCCACACGACACGGCCGACCGCGACGCGCTCAAGGCCGGCGATAATATTGATGAGGGTGCTCTTGCCCGAGCCGGAACCGCCCGTCAGCGCCACACGGCTTCCGGCAGCGATTTCCAGACGGTCGAGAACGAGAACCGGGGCCGCCAGACCGGGAAAGGACACGGCAAGATTTTCTATCTTCAGAGGCAGCATGTCTCAAACCGTCGCGTATTCTGCCTGGCGGATGCGCAGCAGGCTGACGAAGCCGGTATCCGGATCTGTCCAGGAACCCGTTTCCAGCGTGCCGCGCGCTTCAATCGTCTGGCTGGGCTGGGTAAAGGTCTGTTTCTCGCCGAGATAGACAACGACGATATTGTCCGGCCAGTCGGAATCGGTGGAGCAGAACGGGCAGATCGACATCGGGATTTCGGTCAGAACGAAAAACTGCGCTTCGGCCTTCAGCGGCGGCGCCATGAAGCCGCGCATGGCGACCTCCTTGCCGTTCAGCTGCTTGACCTTCTCGGAAAACTCCAGCCCGAGCACGCTGACCTTGCCATAAAGTTCATCAAAGGTGAGGTCGCTTTTCGCCTGCGCGCGCGTGCCGGCGGCCAGCAGCGGCAGACCGGCAATGAGACCCAGGGTCTGGCGACGGCTGAACCACGCCTGATCAGGCTTGCCCATGACCATTCTCCTTTTTGAAAGGCCTCACATCGTCAGCCATGGCTGGCAACGCGAGGCCGGAAACCGGCAGGGACACACCGCACAGTGCTCCCCTGCCCCGTTCAGTTATTAGTTGGTCTGCTTTGCGCCGAGCGCGAGGGCTTCTGCGAGACCCTTATAGACATCGCTCTGTTCCATGTAGCCGCGGAAACCTTCGGCGCCCGGACCTTCAGCCTGCAGCACGACATCATCGACCGCATGGACGCCACTGTCCGAACTCTTCGGAATGATACCGGTGACGAGAACGGCACCGGGAACATCCTTGTACTGTTCGTTGGCGATATATTCCTTCTTTTCGTTCTGGATGGCCGGTGCGAAGGGGCCGTCGAGCTTCGGACGGAAGGTTTCGTAGTGATCCGGGCCGTTATTGGCGTTCAGGAACAGGCGACGCGAGACATCGACCCTGTCCGGATAGCCATCGCCGTCCTTGTCTTCATAGTTCGGGAAGCCGGCTTCGGCATAGGTGCCGACCTTTTCGCGCATGTCCGTGCCGGGCTTGTCGTCATCAACGGTGCCGATGATGGAAACACCATGGGTATGGTCGCCGGTGACGATGATCAGCGTATCGGGATTCTTGGCCGCAAATTCGCGGGCAACGCCGATGGCCTTGTCGAATTCGATCGTGTCGACCACGGCGCGGTCCCAGTCGAGCGGGTGGGACATCTTGTCGACGTTGGCCGCTTCGACCATCAGGAAGAAACCGTCCGGGTTCTTCGACAGGCTGTCGAGCGCAACCTTGGTCATTTCAACGAGACCCGGCTGATCCGGGAACTTGCCCGTGGTGCCCTTCTTCAGGAACTCGCGGTCCAGCGTGGTGTCCATGTTACCGGTGTGGAACAGGCCGAGGATCTTGCCGGTATTGGTGCCGGCAGCCGTTGCGAGTTCAGCCTTGCTGGTCGCCAGCGTATAGCCTGCTTCCTTGAACAGGGCGATATAGTCCTTGTCGTCCTTGCGCTTGGAACCGGCGGTGGACTGCGGCAGGAAATAAGCGGAACCGCCGCCGAGAAGCACATCCGGCTTCACGTCGAACAGCATGCCATTGATTTCAGCCTTGTCGCCACGCTTGCGGGTGTGGGCAACGACGGCAGCCGGCGTCGCATCCTGCACTTCGGCGGTGGAGATGATGCCGATCGACTTCTTGGTCTGACGGCGCAGGGCTTCGGCAAGCGTTTCCACCTTGGGGTCGTCCAGCGAGGCCGGGGTACGGTCGGCATAAACGCCGATGGCGTTCACGGCGGTCTTGTGACCGGTCATGTAGGCCGACATGGTGTTGGCGCTGTCGGTGGCGACGGCATCGGTGGCGGACGTGCCGATAAAGGCGACCGGCGGCACATCGTCCATGTTGAGACGGCCATTGGCCTTGCCCTGTGTCATGCCCTTGGACATGATGCGGGCGGCCGTGCGATGGGCAACCGACAGACCGTCGGCAATCAGGAAGATGACATTCTTGGCCTTCGCCTGGTCAGGCGTGCCATAGACGGTCCAGGTCACGCTCCTGGTTTCGGAACCGGCCGAAACTTCAACCTTGTAGTCACCGGCATCGGCAAGCGAGACGCCACGCAGGATGACGGCCGAGCCAAGAACCTTGTCCTTGTTCTTTTCTTCGGCAACGAACTCGGCATCCTTGCCGAGCAGAGCCTTGTAATCCTGGCCGTTGACGGTGATCTTGACGTCTTCCGGCTTTACGACAGTGTCGAATTCAGCCTTGAAATCAAACGGTGAGCCGGTCAGGATCGTAGCACGATCAAGCGGATAGACCTCGGCAGCCTGAGCGGCGCCGGCAAGAACGGTCGTAGCGACCAAAGCAGCAACAATTTTGCGCATATTCCCCTCGCAAGACATGTGAAAACCACAGCCTCTCCTAGACCCGCCACATGACAGTTGCATGACTTGCAG
This sequence comes from Rhizobium rhizogenes, assembly GCF_002005205.3. The sequence continues at coordinate 716,146 of NZ_CP019702.2, forward strand.
ACGACCATGTCCTGAAAGCGGGCAGCAACGGGAACCCGCCACGGCGCATGCGAGACGCCGATCCCCACCGGCCGAAATATGCCGGCGTCAGCGAAACCGGGTCAGCCTTTCTTGATGCGCAACCCTTCCAGCAAGGTGCGGAAACTCCCGACGGCCCGTTTCGAGGTCATCTCGGGGTCGTCGGAATTCGCGATCCACTGGGCGGCGCTGCTGCTCGCCGCGTTGATGAAACGGGCGCATGCTTCCGGATCGATATCGGCGATCGTGCCTTCCTGCCTGAGCGCCTCAAGGCTTCGCGCAACGGCCGAGATGCAGCCATTGGCATTCGGCCAGCGGGAGGGATCGCCGAGCACCGCCGGTCCGTCGCGGAACATGATCCGCTGGATTTCCGGCTCAAGGGCCATGCGGACATAACCGACATTTTCATCAACGAAACCGTCCCACCGGGTTGCGGCCCTTGAGGAAATCTCACAGAGTCTTTTCGTCATCTCCGCGTCGATTTCGGCCACGACTGACAGCAGCAGGCCCTTTTTATCACCAAAATGGTGATAGAGCGCACCACGGGTCAGCCCCGCCTCGGCCGTAAAATCGTCCATCGACGCTTCGGCATAACCGATGCTGCCAAATGCCTTGCGGCCGGCGGCCAGAAGCTTCGCCCGTGTCTCGGCGATCATTTCACTGCGGGGTTTGCGCATTTTTTCTCCGTCGTCCACATACGTTGCGTATATTAGTTGACATACGCCACGTATGCAATTATTTCATTCACATACGCCACGTATGTGTGTGGTGGATACTCCCTGAACAAGGTGCATCCCGATGTCTAATCCATACAGAGAAATTTTCAGCGCTCCAGGCGCGAAAGGCTTTTCCGCCGCGGGCTTCTTCGCCCGCCTGCCGATTGCGATGGCGCCGATCGGCATCGTTGCCATGCTTTCCCAGACCCATGGCGAATATTGGCTTGCCGGTGCCGTCTCGGCGACTTTCGCGCTGACCAACGCCGCCGCGGCACCCCAGATTTCCCGTCTGGTGGATCGCAGGGGCCAGAGCAAGGTGCTCATCCCGGCCACCATCATATCGGTCGTCGCCTTTATGGTCTTGATCATGGCCACGAACCAGAAATGGCCGGTCTGGACCCTGTTCCTCTCGGCCTTCCTTGCCGCCGCCATGCCGAGCATTCCCGCCATGATGCGCGCACGCTGGACGGAAATCTTCCGTGACCGGCCCGAATTGAATACGGCCTTTGCCTTTGAATCCGCTGCGGACGAGCTTGTTTACATCGCCGGCGCCTCGCTTTCCGTCGGCCTCGCGGTCTCCCTCTTTCCGGAAGCCGGCATGATGATCAGCACGGCCTCGCTCGCGCTCGGCACCTTTGCCTTCCTGCTGCAACGGTCGACCGAACCCAAGGTACGCCCGGTTGAAAGCGGCCGACGGCAGCATTCGGCGATCCGGCTGCGGCCGGTCCAGATCATCACGCTCGCCCTGATCTTCGTAGGCTCGACCTTCGCCACGGCCGAGGTCAGCGCCGTCGCGATCACCAAGGAACTCGGCCAGCCGGAGGCCGCCAGCCTCGTCATCGGTGTCTATGCCATCGGTTCCTTCGTCGTCGGCCTGCTTCTCGGCGCAATCAACCCGAAAATGCCGCTGCAGCGGCAATTGCTGATCGCCGTCAGCGTCCTTGCCCTTACCGCTTTGCCGCTCCTCTTTGCCACCACAACGGTTGCCCTGCTCGCCTTCGCCGTTTTCCTCAGCGGTATTGCGATCTCTCCCATCTTCATCACCGCTTTCGGCCTCATCGAGCGTCGTGTGCCGGAATCGATGCTGACGGAAGGTGTGACCTGGGTGATGACCGGCATCGGTATCGGCATGGCGCTGGGTGCCTTCGTCTCCGGCTGGGTGATCGACAATTTCGGTCCCACCAACGGCTTCTGGATGTCCGTCGCAGCAAGCCTTTCGACGGTAGCCATCATCGGTTTCGGCCAACGCAGCCTTTCTGGAGAGCAGAGACTTTCCGGTACAAAATCCGTGGCGCAGCCCGCCGAATAATACCCATCGGAGCCAGCCCTGTCGCCACATCCCGCGATCGGGTTGGCCCGCTTCATCTTCACGGGTTGAGATCGCGTGCCGCCGCAGCCTTGCCGGGCAGCGGCGGCATCAACGCCAAATCGGCCGTCGCGGATCGCAAACCGCACGCTGACAGGAGCCCCCGGACCCGCAGATATCAGGGCGGGCGGCCACCTCGGGTCAGGGATCATGGGCGGTGAGCCGGGCGTGATTGAAATGCCGAAAATGGTCCGACAGACGGGGCGTTTTCCGGCGGAAGTCCGTGTCCCGTTCTCCAGACACGGGAAATACGTCCCTTCGATCCGCAATGGCCTTCGCAGTCGATAAAGGAGGTTGCACAAAGCCGGATTGACCGTTTTTAATGGCGAGGCAGCCACGGACGGGGAGGAAAATGATGGACGGACTAAACCGCTGGCGTCACATGGCAAGTGCGCCTAAAAACGGCAATCGGATTCTTGTAACGATCCGCTCGTCAGAGCAGGGGCCAGCCGAAGTGGACCTTGCATACTGGTCGAAGGGCGATCAATTCGGTCCGGAAGGCTGGCGCGCCTCGGATTCCTCTCCTGGTCGGATTGTTGAATATACCGAAGCGGAATTGAAGTGTTGGATGCCGGTACCTTCGGCCAATGACAATGGCCTCTCAATGCCCTTTCCCTGGGAGGGAGAGGATGAACGCGAACTCGACGGCTCAGGAATATGACCGGTACACGGTTATATTCCGACCCTTCCGCCGGTTAGATCGCCGCCGCTCCATGGTCAAGCCGGGCAGGCCGCGCAAATCCTTGCGCTGAGCGGCCGGCGCGGCCCCGATCAATCAGGACATGCCGACGCGGCGATCCACCGCTGCGGCGTCGGTCTTGCGCGACCGTTGATCTGCAGCCGGTCAATTGTCGATGGGAAAGGCGAAGCCAGCCTTCACGCGATCCATGACAACCATTGTCTTGAACCCCTTGATATCGTGATTTTCGTAAAAGAACCTGCGGGTAAAGGCCTCATAGTCCTCCATGTCCTTTGCCGTTATGACCAGGATGAAGTCGGCGTCGCCCGTCACGTAATAACCGATCATGACTTCCCGCGTCGCGCGGATGGCTGCCTTGAAACGATCGACGATGTCCGCCCGCTCACGTTCCAGCGATACGAGAACGATCATTGTGATGCCGCGCCCGACGGCTTTGGGCGAGATGATCGCGACATCCGCTTCGATGACCCCTTCCTCACGCAACCGCTTCAGGCGGCGCTGACATGCCGTCGGCGACAGATTGACGATCTGCGCCAGTTCCTCTGACGTCAGGCGGTTGTTCTTTTGCACGGCGTCAAGCAACGCCCTGTCGGCTCGATCAATGCTGGTCATGCGGAATTCCTGCGCCATTGGGGAAAATTAAGCATTTATCCTGCACCGGAAGGGAAATAAACGCCGCCGATCGATCATGCCGCGCCGCTAAGCTCCTGGCAAATAAAAAGGGAGCCTGCTCATGAAAGGTATCGCCAGCGCGGCGCTGAAAAACCTGCATCGACCCGATCTGATCGAGCATCGTGCCTTTCTGGACGGGGCATGGGTGGCGCACGACAATTGGCTGAGTGTTATCGATCCGGCAACGGGTGAACATCTCGTCGATGTAACATCCTGCCCGCTTGACGATGTTGACGTCGCAATTGGTGCCGCCGGCAGAGCCTTTCCCGACTGGCGGGAGAGGCTGCCCGTCGAACGTGGCGATATTCTCCGCGCCTGGAGCAGACTGATGCGCGAAAACGCGCGGGATCTCGCCACGATCATCACTGCCGAACAGGGCAAACCATTCGCTGAATCGCTCGGCGAGATTTCCTACGGCGCCAATTTTCTCGACTGGTTCGCAAGCGAGGGCGAACGATCCTACGGGGAGACTATTCCGAGCCATTTGAAGGGCGGCAGCCTGTCCGTACAAATGCAGCCGATTGGCGTGACCGTCGCAATCACCCCATGGAATTTCCCTTCCGCCATGATAACCCGCAAGGCAGGCGCAGCTCTTGCCGCGGGCTGCACCATGATCGTCAAGCCGGCGCCGGAAACACCGCTCTCGGCGCTGGCTCTGGCAAAACTTGCCGATGAGGCGGGTATGCCGGCCGGTGTCCTGCAGGTTTTGCCCGGCGAAGCCGCACCCCTCGCACGCCGCCTTCTGGAACACACCGATATCCGCGCATTTTCCTTCACCGGCTCCACCGAAGTCGGACGAATCCTGCTCACGCAGTCGGCTGCCACCATCAAAAAGGCATCACTGGAGCTTGGCGGCCACGCACCCTTTATTGTGTTTGAGGATACCGATCTATCTCAAGCCGTGAAGGGCTGCCTCAGCGCCAAATTCGCCACATCCGGACAAGATTGCCTTGCGGCAAACCGCATCTACGTTCAACGCGCGCTTTACGAACGGTTCATCGATCGGTTCGCAGACGCGGCCTCCGAACTCACCGTTGGCCACGGCCTCGAGCCCGGCACCGACATCGGACCCATGACGCGCCCGTCGGTTTCCGAAAAGTGCCGTCAGCAGATTGCGCAAGCCCTCTCCTCCGGCGCGCGTCTTGTCTGCGGCGGGCAGGACAGCCCGCTAGGGGGGAATTTCGTAACGCCGACTGTGCTGGCCGATGTGACCGACGACATGCTGATTGCCCGCGAGGAAACCTTCGGACCGGTGGCCGCCATCCTGCCTTTTGATGACGAACAGGACGTGATCCGCCGCGCCAATGCGACCGAGATGGGGCTCGCAGCCTATGTCTACACCAACGATCTCGGCCGGGCGATGCGCCTCACCGACCAGCTGGAATACGGCATGGTGGCTGTCAACACACCCAAATTCACCGGTGCGCCCATTCCATTCGGCGGCTGGAAACAATCAGGCCTTGGCCGCGAGGGTTCGCGCCACGGCCTCATGGAATATCTCGAACCCAAATATGTCTGCTTCGGCAATCTGGCTGCCTGAAAGGAACTCGATTATGACCATCGACATCAAAAAAATCGCGGAAATGGATCGAAACGCCGTTCTGCATCCCTTTACGCAGCTGAAGGATTTCGCCAGCGGCAAACTTGGTGAACCGACCATCGTTGAAACCGGCAAGGGCATTCGCATTGAGGACGCCCACGGCAAGCAGCTGATCGATGGCTTTGCCGGACTTTATTGCGTCAATGTCGGTTATGGCCGCACCGAAGTGGCGGAGGCCATTTCCCGCCAGGCCTATCGGCTTGCCTATTACCACTCCTACGCCGCCCACACGACGGACGAACTGGCCATCCTCTCCGACCGGCTGGTGAAGATGGCGCCGGGCAAGATGAGCAAGGTCTTCTACGGCATGTCCGGCTCGGATGCCAACGAGACCCAGGCAAAGCTCGTCTGGTACTACAACAACCTGCGCGGCAAGCCGCAAAAGAAGAAAATCATTTCCCGCGAACGAGGATATCACGGCTGCAGCGTGGTTTCCGGCTCGATGACCGGCATGAGTTTTTATCACGACCATATGGACCTGCCGCGCGCAGGTGTACTGCACACCGGCGTTCCGCACCATTATTGGGGCGCGGAAGCCGGTGAAACCGAACTCGAATTCTCAAAACGGCGGGCCGATGAACTCGAAGCCCTCATCCTGCGCGAAGGTCCCGACACGATAGGCGCCTTCATTGCCGAACCGGTGCTCGGCACCGGCGGCATCACGCCACCGCCGGAAGGTTACTGGCCGGCGATACAGGATGTTCTGAGGAAATACGATGTCCTGCTGATCGCCGACGAGGTCATCACCGGCTTTGGCCGCACCGGCTCCATGTTCGGTTCGCAGCACTACGGCATCGAGCCGGATCTGATTACCGTCGCCAAGGGCCTTACATCCGCATATTTCCCGCTCTCCGGCGCCATCGTCGGTGAGAAAGTCTACAAGGTGATGGAGGAAGGCGCCGATCGCGTCGGCGCCTTCTCCCACGGCTACACCTATTCCGGCCATCCGATCGGCGCGGCCGCAGCAAACGCCGTGCTCGACATCGTCGAAAAGGAAGACCTGCCGGGCAACGCACGGGCCGTCGGCAGCTATTTCCAGGAGCAGTTGAAGGCGAAGTTCGCGCAGCTTCCAATCGTCGGCGAAGTGCGCGGCGTGGGCCTGATGGGCGCGATCGAGTTCGTGGCGGACCGGGAAAAGAAAACACGTTTTTCCCCCCATCTCACGGTCGGCGCGCGCGTTTCAAAGGCGGCACGCAACGGCGGCCTTATCGCGCGCGCCATGCCGCATGGCGATATTCTGGGCTTTGCACCGCCACTCGTCACAACGAGGGCGGAGGTGGACGAGATCATCGCCATTGCCGAAGCCGCCGTTCGCAGCGTCATGGATGATCTGGTCCGGGCCGGCGAGAAAATCTGAGACGATCCGCTCCGCAGCGGCTCCCGCCATCAATGCCTCTTTGAGCGGCATGCATACGACGATTGCGCTTATTCACAGTGCAATCGTCGCCGGTGATGCATAAGGCTTCATCTTTTCGAAGAACCATGCATAATGTCATGAAATTATAGTCGCCAAAAACGAGACAATTTCATGCGCCGTCAAGCCAATCCGCTCAGCCTCGATCCGGTTCCCGCATCGAAACCGGTGGCCTGGCGACCGACCCTGACCAAGCAGAAGGGCGAGACCAAACATTCAGTGCTCACGGAGCGCATCATCGCCGATATCGATGCCGGCGTCCTGAAGCCAATGGACCGCATGCCGACCCACCGCGATCTGGCGCGCCAGCTCGGCCTTTCCGTCCAGACCGTCAGCCTTTCCTACAAGGAGGCGGAACGGCTGGGTTATCTCAGCGGCGAAATCGGTCGCGGCACCTTCGTCAAGGCGCGGGTGACAGACCGCGCGGGCCGCATGATGCTGGATCACAGCCCGACAGAGGTGCTTGACCTCTCCATCATTCGCGGCGTTTATCTCGAGGAACATGAGACCGCCTCGCGCACTATCCTGCGCGAATTGGCGGATGGCGACAACTCAGGCTTCATGCGCCCCTGCCGGCCGGTCGCGGGTCTCGACAGCCATCGCGAGACCGCCCGCATCTGGCTTGGCATGATGGGCGTGACCGCCGGGGCGGAACGCATCCTCGTCACCAACGGCGCGGCGCACGGCATTTTCCTCGCCCTGAGCTGCATCGTCCGTTCGAACGACGTGGTCCTCTGTGAAAACCTGACCGACCATGGCATCATCGGACTTTCGAATATTCTGGGCTTCAGCCTCAAGGGGCTGCCCACCGATGCCGAGGGTATTCTGCCCGATGCGCTGGAAGCAGCCTGCGCGGCGGGTGGTGTGCGCGCACTCGTCCTCATACCCACTCTCAACAATCCCACCGGCCATGTCGCGGGCGCGGAGCGCAGGCGTGAAATCGCCGCGATTGCGGAGCGACACGGTGTCTTCGTGATTGAAGACGAAGTTTATCGCCCGATGATCGAGGACGGTTTGCCGTCCATTACCGAAATGCTGCCCGATCTGGGCTTTTTCGTTACCAGCTTCACCAAGACGGTTCTGACCGGGCTGCGCGTCGGTTATCTCGTCGTGCCACCAGCCTACTCCATCCGCGCTGCCTCGATCCTGCGCGTGTCGAGCTGGAGCGGAACCTATCTGACGGCCGAAATCGCCACCCGCTGGGTGGAGAATGGCACGGCGCGGCGGTTGCTGGATGTTCAGCGCGCCGAAGCGCGTGCACGGCAAAGGATTGCGACTGATATACTCGGCGACCATATCGCCTCGACCCACCCCCTCTCCTTCTGTGCCTGGCTCAAGGTTCCGCCACGCTGGACGGAGGATGGTCTGGTCCGTTCCCTGACCAACCAGAACGTCGCGGTCACCCCGTCCGAGCCCTTCGTCGCCGGCCCCGGCCATGGCGGCGGCATCCGCATATGCCTCGGCGGGCGCCTCAATCATCCCAGTCTCGTCAAGGCGTTGACCACCGTGCGGCAGGCCTTCGAGCAACTGCCGCCGGTCTACGATATCGGTTCAATCGGCTGAGGTTGTCGACCGAAAATCATTGAATCATTACAATATAATAATTGACATGATTTTACTTCGCTCTCAACATGACAATCATGAAGAGCGAAAACCTGTCCATATCCGCCGACAAAAACCCGCTTCCGGTCTCGCTGGCCGCGATAGAGCGGGCGGCAGTGCGACTTGCCGGACAGGTGGAGCGCACCCCGCTGGTTCGCTCGGACACACTTTCCGAGCGCTGTGGCAATCCTGTTCATCTCAAACTTGAAACCCTTCAGCCCATCGGCGCCTTCAAGCTGCGCGGCGCGATGAACGCCATACTGTCACTTGACGAAGAAGTACGCAGACGTGGCCTCGTCACCGCTTCGACCGGCAATCATGGCCGGGCCGTGGCCTTTGCCGCAGCTAAACTCGGCATTCCCGCCACGATCTGCATGTCGGCGCTAGTGCCGGCAAACAAGGTCGAGGCGATCCGTGCGCTCGGTGCGGAAATCCGGATCGTCGGCAGATCGCAGGATGACGCACAGGAGGAAGTGGAACGCCTAGCCAAAAGCCGTGGCCTGACCGCTATCCCGCCTTTCGATCACGCCGACGTCGTGGCCGGCCAGGGCACCATTGGCCTCGAAGTCGCCGAAGACATGCCTGAACTGGCAACAATTCTCGTTCCTCTATCGGGCGGTGGCCTTGCGGGCGGTATCGCCGTTGCGGTGAAGGCGTTGAAGCCAAGGGCACGGGTCATTGGCATTTCCATGGAGCGGGGTCCGGCCATGCATGCGTCGATTAAAGCCGGCAAGCCCGTCTCGGTCCGGGAGGAAGAAACGCTGGCGGATTCGCTTGGCGGCGGAATTGGACTGGCGAACCGCGTGACATTCGCGCTTTGCCAGGCGCTTCTCGATGAGATCGTGCTGGTATCCGAAGATGAAATCGCCAACGGCATCCGCCATGCGGCGCATGAGGAAGGCTTGACGGTTGAAGGTGCGGGCGCCGTTGGCTTCGCCGCAATCCTCTCCGGCAAGATCACAATCAGCGGCCCGACCGCCCTCATCGTGTCGGGCGGAAATATCGATCCGGCGGTGCACAGGACGATCATCGACGGGGGAGCAGCATGAGCCGCATCACCATCCTGACCGAAAAAGACCTGCGGGCTGTCGTGAAGCTCGACCTCTCTGCCGTCGACTGCGTGGAGCGGGCCTTTGCGGCACTCGCCACCGAGGCTGTCGCCATGCCACCGATACTGCGGCTCGATATCCCCGAGTTTCGTGGCGAAGTGGATGTGAAGACGGCCTATGTGCCGGGCTTTGACGGTTTCGCCATCAAGGTCAGCCCCGGTTTCTTCGACAATCCAAAACTCGGTCTGCCCAGCCTCAATGGCCTGATGATCCTCTTCAGCGCAAGGACCGGACTGGTGCAGGCCCTTCTCCTCGATAACGGCTATCTTACCGATGTGCGCACCGCCGCGGCCGGTGCTGTCGCGGCGCGGCATCTGGCCCGCAAGGACGCGTCCGTCGCCGCGATCTTCGGGGCGGGCATGCAGGCGCGTTTGCAGCTTGAAGCCTTGATGCTGGTGCGCCCGATCAGATCGGCGCGAATCTGGGCGCGGGACCACCAAAAGGCTGAAAGACTTGCGAACGATTTCGCCAGCGAACACGGCATCGAAGTCACCGCCGTGGCCGATCCGCAGGCCGCCACGCGGGGCGCCGATATCATCGTGACAACGACACCCGCCGAAGAGCCGATCCTGCTTGCCGACTGGCTGGAAGAAGGCCAGCATCTGACAGCCATGGGGTCGGATGCCGAACACAAGAATGAGATCGATCCAGCCGTATTCGCCAGAGCGCGTTATGTCGCGGACCGCATCTCGCAGACCCGTATTCTCGGTGAGTTGCATCACGCCATCGCCGCAGGCCACGCCGCGTCGGATCAGCACTTCGCCGAACTTGGGGGCGTCATTGCCGGCAAGGTACAGGGCCGCGTGTCGAACAAGGACATCACCTTTGCCGATCTGACCGGCACCGGCGTGCAGGACACGGCCATCGCCAATCTCGCCTTTGCCCGCGCAAAGGAAGCCAAGAGCGGTCAAACCATCGAAAACAGCGTAAAAATGGGAGACGCAGCGTGAGCGTAACGCTGAACTTTACGCGCGAGGAATATGCCACGCGCCTGTCCAAAACCCGCAATGCCATGGAAAAGGCCGGGATCGATCTGCTTGTCGTCACCGACCCGTCCAACATGCATTGGCTGACCGGTTATGACGGCTGGTCCTTCTACGTCCACCAATGCGTGCTGGTGCCGCCGGAGGGCGAGCCGATCTGGTACGGCCGCAAGCAGGATGCCAACGGCGCCAGGCGCACAGCCTATCTCGCCCATGACAATATCATCGGCTACCCGGATCACTACGTTCAATCCACCGAACGGCACCCGATGGATCTGTTGTCTGAGATCATCGAGGAGCGCGGCTGGTCCGCCCTCACGGTCGGCGTCGAGATGGACAATTATTATTTCTCGGCCGCCGCCTTTGCGTCTCTGCAGAAACATCTGCCGAACGCGCGTTTCAAGGATGCCGCCGGTCTCGTAAACTGGCAACGCGCGGTGAAAAGCCCGACCGAACTCGACTATATGCGCAAGGCCGGCAAAATCGTCGAGCTGATGCACAAGCGTATTGTCGATGTCGTCGAGCCGGGCATGCGCAAATGCGATCTCGTAGCCGAAATATACGATGCCGGCATTCGTGGCACCGCCGAATTCGGCGGCGACTATCCCGCCATCGTGCCGCTGCTTCCTTCGGGTGCCGACGCGTCCGCGCCGCATCTGACATGGGACGACAAGCCGATGCGCTCAGGCGAAGGCACTTTCTTCGAAATCGCCGGTGCTTACCGCCGTTATCATTGCCCGCTGTCGCGCACCGTCTTTCTCGGCAAGCCGACACAGGCATTTCTCGATGCGGAAAAAGCAACGCTTGAAGGCATGGAAGCCGGTCTTTCCGCAGCGAAGCCGGGCAACACCTGCGAAGACATCGCCAACGCCTTTTTCGCCGTGTTGAAAAAATACGGGATCATCAAGGACAACCGCACCGGCTATCCGATCGGCCTATCCTATCCGCCGGACTGGGGCGAGCGCACCATGAGCCTGCGTCCCGGCGACCGCACGGAGCTGAAACCCGGCATGACATTCCATTTCATGACCGGCCTCTGGCTGGAAGACATGGGCCTCGAAATCACCGAAAGCATCGCCATCACCGAAACCGGTGTCGAATGCCTTTCCAATGTGCCGCGGCAACTCTTCGTGAAAGGCTGAGACGATGTTGAAGACCGCGCTTCGCCCCTCGCCGATCACGCCCTCCGTCGATTTTGACGCGAAGGGTGTGCAGCATGGTCATCTGCGGCTGCCATACAGCCGCGATGACAGCGCCTGGGGTTCGGTGATGATCCCGATCTGCGTCATCGCCAATGGCGAAGGGCCGACAGCCCTTTTGACCGGCGCCAATCATGGCGACGAATATGAGGGACCGGCAGCGCTTTTCGAACTCGCCCACACGCTCGATCCGGCAGACGTGAACGGGCGCGTCATCATCGTGCCGGCGCTCAACTATCCGGCCTTTCGAGCGGGCACACGCACATCGCCCATCGACCGGGGAAACCTGAACCGCAGCTTTCCCGGCCGCCCTGACGGCACGGTGACGGAGAAGATCGCCGACTACGTGACCCGCCATCTGATACCGCTTGCGGATATCGTTCTCGACTTCCATTCCGGCGGCAGGACGCTTGATTTCCTGCCCTATGCCGCAGCCCACGAATTGCCCGACAAGACGCAGGAAGCCCGGTGTTTTGAAGCGGTGGCGGCTTTTGCTGCCCCCTATTCGATGAAGATGCTGGAAATCGATGCCGTCGGTATGCTCGACACGACAGTCGAGGAGATGGGCAAGGTCTTCGTCACCACCGAACTCGGCGGGGCCGGCACGGCGAGCGCCAAATCGATCGACATTGCCCGCAAAGGCACCGTCAATCTGCTGCGCCATGCCGGCATCCTCACCGGCGCACCCGTGCCAGCGCCAAGCCGCTGGCTGGACATGCCATCCAGCGATTGTTTCACCTTTGCCGAAGACGACGGGCTCGTCGCCTTTGTCCGCGATCTGGGAGACGCGGTCACGGCGGGGGAAACTATAGCCCGGGTTTATCCCATTGGGAAAACCGGCCTCGCGCCGGTCGATTACCGCGCCTCCATCAATGGCGTGCTTGCCGCGCGCCATGTTCCCGGCCTCATCAAGGCCGGCGACTGCCTTTCCGTCATCGCCACGGTCACGGAGAATACCTAGCCAAAAATCATCGTGAGATCCGAAAACGGACCACGTAACCCAACCAGAGGAGTAAGAACATGCGTATGACCAGACTTGCCGGGCTTTCCGCCCTCGCGCTTGCCATCGGTGTGACGTCAGCCAGCGCCCTGACTGTCGAGGAAGTCAAAAGCCAGGGCTACATCCGCGCCGCCACGGCCAATGAAGTGCCCTATTCCTACATGCAGCCTGACGGCACCTCCGCCGGTATCGGCCCCGATGTGGCCAATGCGGTTCTGAAATCGATGGGCATCGAGGAGGTCAACTGGACGGTAACGCCCTTCGGCACGCTGATCCCCGGCCTCAAAGCCCGTCGCTTCGATTTTGCGGCCGCCGAACAGAACATCTCGCCCGAGCGCTGCAAGCAGGTCGCCTTCACCGAACCGAACTCGTCCTATGGCGAAGGCCTGCTGGTGAAGAAGGGCAACCCGAAAAAACTCACCACCTATGCCGATATCGCCAAGGACCCCTCGTTGAAGGTGGCCGTCGTGTCGGGTGCCAACAATGTCGACTTCCTGCGTGCGGTCGGCGTCAAGGAAGACCAGATCGTCTTCATCCCCGCTAATGCCGATGCCATTCCGACCGTCCAGAGCCGCGCTGATGCTTATGCAGCCACGGAGCTGACGGTTTCGGAACTCGCCAAGGGGCAGGCCAATGTCGAGCAGGTCGAGCCTTTCACCGATCCTGTCGTGAAGGATGCGCCGGTGCGCAATTACGGCGGTTTTGCTTTCCGGCCGGAGGACAAGGAGCTGCGTGACGCCTTCAACGCCGCGCTCGTCGAATTCCGCAAGACCGACGATTACAAGAAAATCCTCGCCAAATACGGCCTGTCCGAACAGAGTATCGCGGCGGCGGCCGAAAAGAAGGTCGCCGATCTCTGCGCCGGCAAATAATGCCAGCCGGCGCCCGGCCATAACCGGGCGCCGTTCCTCGGGAACTCGGGAAAACGCCAGATGGACATGACCGCTTACCTGCCGATGTTATGGCAAGGCGCCGTCGTCACCATGACGATTACGCTCGCAGCCCTTGTCGTCGGCACGGTGCTCGCCTTTTTCTTCGGCATTCTGCGCGTCGAGGGTGGACCGATCCTGTCGACCGTCGCGCTTTGTTACACGGAAGTGTTTCGCGGCACCTCGCTGCTGGTTCAGCTTTTCTGGTTCTATTACGCGCTGCCGCTGGTCGGGCTGAGTTTCGATCCTATCACGACGGGCGTACTGGTGCTCGCCGCCCATGCCGGCGGTTATGGCGCGGAAATCGTGCGCGGCGCGCTGTCTTCCGTTTCGGTGCAGCAACTGGAGGCCGCACGAGCGCTGAACTTCACGCGGATGCAGACGCTGTTTCGCATCTCGCTGCCGCAGGCCGTTGTCGAGATGATGCCGGCCTTCGGCAATCTGGCCATCGAAACGCTGAAGCTTTCCTCGCTCGTATCGCTGATCTCGATTGCCGACCTCACCTTCGCGGCGCAGTCGATCCGCAACCTGACGCTGGACAGCGCCAGCATCTATTCGATCACGCTGCTTTGTTATTTCGCGATGTCGCTGATCCTGATGGTCGTCATCCGGGTGATCGAACGCTTCGTGCGGCGCGGCAACGTCTTCCCGCGCACCCGCCATTCGTAAGGATATCTACTCATGATGTATGGTTACGAATGGGACACGACCACCTGGCTCACCTACACGGCGTCCATCCTGCCCATCATCCTGATCGGGCTTACGGTAACGCTGAAGGCCGCCGCCGCCGGTTTTGCCATTGCGCTGGTTCTGGGGCTCGTCTTCGCGCTGCTGCGCCGCAGCCGCGTCAGGATGATCTCCTGGCCGACCGCGCTGATTGTCGAATTCCTGCGCGATACGCCGCTTCTGGTGCAGCTGTTCTTTCTCTATTACGTGCTTCCGGATTTCGGCATTGTCCTGCCGGCGTTTCTGACCGGCGCGCTGGCGCTCGGCCTGCAATATGCCGCCTATACGTCCGAGGTCTATCGCGGCGGTATCGAGGCGGTGCATCACGGCCAGTGGGAAGCGGCGACTGCGCTCAATCTCACACGCATGCAGACCTATCGGGATATCATCATCCCGCAGGCCATTCCGCGCATCGTTCCGGCCATGGGCAATTATCTCGTCGCCATGATCAAGGAAACGCCGGTGCTTTCCGTCGTCACGGTTCTGGAGATGATGGGGCTTGCCAATATGATCGGCGAGCGCACCTTCGAATATCTGGTGCCGCTGACGCTTGTGGGCCTGATCTTCCTCCTTCTGACCATAATCTGCTCGGCAGGCCTCAGCCGCCTGCAAAGGGCACTTCCAAAAGCAGGAATACCCTTGCGATGACCAACAACACTAACCAGCCACTGATCGAATTTTCCGATGTCACGAAACGCTTCGGCATTCTGACGGTGCTCGACCAGTTCAATTTCAGCGTCTCAAACGGCGAAAAAGTCACCCTCATCGGTCCCTCCGGCTCCGGCAAGTCGACGGTTCTGCGCATTCTCATGACGCTGGAACCGTTCCAGGAGGGAAAATTGACGCTGGCGGATATGTCCTACCATGAAGAAGGAGCCAAAGGCCCGTTCAAAGCCTCTGAAAAACATCTGCGCCAGATTAGGAACCATGTCGGCATGGTTTTCCAGAGCTTCAATCTCTTTCCCCATATGACCGTGCTTCGCAACATCGTGGAAGCGCCGGTGCGGGTGCTGGGCATCGCCCGGGGAGAGGCTGAGGCGCGTGCAATCGAATTGCTGAAAATGGTGGGGCTGGCGGACAAGAAGGATCATTATCCGGTGCAGCTTTCCGGCGGCCAGCAGCAGCGTGTCGCCATTGCCCGCTCGCTTGCCATGCGCCCGCGTGTGCTGCTTTTCGATGAGCCGACCTCAGCGCTCGACCCGCAGCTGGTCGGCGAAGTGCTCTCAGTCATCCGCGGTCTGGCGCACGAACATGATCTGACGATGCTCCTCGTCACCCATGAGATGCGCTTTGCCCGGGAGGTGTCCGACCGCGTCTGCTTTTTCGACAAAGGCCGCATCTGTGAACAGGGAACGCCGGAGGAAATTTTCGGCGAGCCGAAGGAAGAGCGAACCCGCGAATTTCTTTCCTCGGTTCTGCGGTAAAGGCGCACTCCAAACACCGGGCATCTGGCACAAGGGTGCCCGGATCAGGATGATCGTGCGGATTGCCTGAATGTCTTGACGTGGTCGATCAGCGCCCGGAGTTTGGGCGCCAGATTGCGCCTGCTGGGATAATAGAGATAGAAGCCGGGGAAGTAAGGCGAGTAATCTTCCAGCAGCGGCACCAGTTCTCCACGATCGATCCAGCCGCGGAATGTATCTTCGATGCCGAAGGTGATCCCTGCCCCCGCCACGGACAACCGGATCATCAACGCCATGTCATTGGTCGTGATTTCAGGTGCGACGGCGACGCTGAATTCGCGCCCTGCTTCGGCAAATTCCCAGCGATAGGGTGCGCTGCGTGGGGCCGGTCGCCAGCCTATGCAGCGATGACGGGCCAGTTCCTTCGGATGGGAAGGCTTGCCGTTTCGCCCGAGATAATCGGGTGAACAGACGGCCAGCTGCCGCACATCCCCGGATATGGGCACGATGATCATGTCCTCATCGATCACCTCGCCCAGCCGCACTGCCGCGTCATATCCTTCGGCAACAATGTCGAACTCCTCATCGGTTACCACGACATCGATATGGACGTCCGGATAGTTGGCCGTGAAACCCGCGAGAAGCGGGCCGGACAGGAAGCCTTCGGCAATGGAGGAAACGGCGAGCCGCAACAGCCCGTTCGGCCTCTCGCGCAATTCGCCGGCCTGTTCCACCGCCGCCAGCATCTCGGTTATGGCGGGAGCGATATTGGCATAAAGGCCCTCACCCGCCTCCGTCAGACTGACACTGCGGGTGGTACGTAACACCAGCGCCAGGCCGAGCATTTCCTCCAGCCGCCGAATTGTCTGGCTGACGGCGGAACGTGACACCCCCATGCGGTCGGCAGCGGCACGAAAACTCTTCAGCTCCGCCACCAGCGCAAAGACCGAAAGAGCGTTCAGATCAGGCGTCATTGGTTAGAAATCCTTACCATAATGGAAATCAATAGGTGTCTTATCTCAACAATAGCACCTGTCTATCTTTCGAGTAACCGCAATAGAGCAGCGGTTTCAAACAGGAAGGAAAGACCCATGAACAAGGTTGTTCTCATAACAGGAGCATCCAGCGGCATTGGCGCGGGTATTGCGCGCGAACTCGGCAGGGCGGGTGCGAAGCTCATGCTCGGCGCCCGCCGCACGGAGCGGCTGGAGGAGCTGGCACAGGAAATCCGGGAAGCGGGCAACGGCCATGTGGCAGTCACCCGGCTTGATGTCACTGACCGCGCGGACGTGGCGCACTTTGCCGATAAGGCCCGCGAAGTCTTTGGCCGCGTCGATGTCATGATCAACAATGCCGGCGTGATGCCGCTTTCCCTGATGGCCTCGATGAAGGTCGATGAATGGGACCGCATGGTGGACGTCAACATCAAGGGCGTGCTGCACGGCATCGCCGCCGTTCTGCCGGAAATGACGTCGCGCGGCTCCGGCCACATCGTCAATATCGCGTCCATCGGCGCGTTGTCGGTGGTGCCAACCGCCGCCGTCTACTGCGCCACCAAGTATGCCGTGAGGGCAATTTCGGAGGGTTTGCGGCAGGAACGGCCGGATCTGCGTGTCACCTGCATTCACCCCGGCGTGGTGGAAAGCGAACTGGCCGAAACAATCACCGATCCCGCAGCCGCGGAAGCCATGAAGACCTATCGCGCCATCGCGCTGAAGCCCGATGCCATCGGTCGCGCGGTGCGTTTCGCAATCGAACAGCCGGATGACGT
Source organism: Rhizobium rhizogenes (assembly GCF_002005205.3). The sequence goes on from NZ_CP019702.2 coordinate 733,354, forward strand.
CGATCTGAACGAGATCGTCATTCGCCCGACAGCTGCCGCCTGAGGAGAAGACAGATGAAACACATGACGATACCCATGGCCGCCGCCCTGGCCATCCTTACAGGAACAGAAACCCGTGCCGACTCCGCTTCGCCGCAAGCTCATCCCTATGTCGGAATGTGGGTAACGGGTGACGGCCACATCCGTCAGGAGCTTTTGGCCAATGGGCGCTATGATGAAGCCCGCGGCAACCGTAAAAGCGCCTATCAGGGCCGCTACGTTGTGACCGGCAATCACATCAATTACTGGGACGACACCGGCTTTACCGCGGATGGAGAGTTCATAAACGATGTCCTGCACCATGGCGGGATGATCTTCTATCGGGAACGGTGAAGCACAATTGCGACGATGGATCGCGCCTGGCGCGGTCCATCACCAAGACTTGCGGCATCGCCTCGCATTTTTCGAGCGTCATCCGTGGCGTTTGGGTAGACCATCAACATATTGTCGTACAGTCGGCGCAGTCGCGAGGGAGAGTGACATGAAGACGGACTGGGATGTAATCAGGAATATGATGAATGCAGCACTCAATGCCTGCGAGCGCATTGAGGCATCAGGATATGTTGAAACCGACCGCGATGCCACGATCGATATCGGCGGCCAGCAGGTTAGCGTTCATGATATGCTCGTGAGCGCATGGACCTATCCCGAGAGCCTTCGTTATCAGATTATACGCGAACGCCACGAAGCAGGGGCTGACCTGCCATATGTACCGGAAACCGCACGGATTCTGCTGGCGATGTCCCAAGCGGCGGCTGAACTGGTGAACGCGGGTAACATCAGGCCTGCCGAAGGCAAAGTTCGCGACATGATCACCTGGTTCGACAGCCACCTCGCTCCAGGTATCGAAACGGCAACGGCTGCTCGCCGAAAATCATGACACGGATCGAAACCGATCCGCCATGAGGCAAAAGTCATTCGGCCTTGCGCGCGAGCAGGCGTTGTTCTTCCGCAGCGGAAAGTGGCCCGCCGGCTTCAATCGATGCCAGATAGGCGTCGATCGTTTCCTGGGAGGACGCCGGAACATAACCGTCGGCCCGGGGGGATGACAGTGCGAGACGCGTTATCCACGTGTTGCCCGATCTGCACGCAATGGCCGTCGTGCTGTCTTGCTGCCGTTTCAATTCGTATTCCCGGCAGAGTTCGCCCCGGCCATCGACAAAACTTGAGACAATGCGGAGCGCTTCGGACTGGCCGAGAGCGGTATCACTGCCGGACGGCTGGCGATCGAGTGCGGCAGATAATGTGTGCTCGAGAGACAGGCCGGGCTCGATACTTCCACGCCCCGCCATGAAGCCGCCGATGCCGGTAATGACAGCAAGTATGGATGCCGCAACAGGCATCAACCAGCGCTGTCCCCGACGAGGTATCTCCGGATTTTCCCGTTTATGGAAAGCGATGACGTTGTCGTCTTCCGTACGGGAAGCGTCGACTTCGGCCTTTTCGACCATGCGGCGCACCGATGCGGCAAGCGCGTCCGGCACCGGTTCGTCGATCAGCGGTTTCATGGTGGCGGCAAGCGCCGTCCGCGTGTCGAGAAAAACGGCGAGGCGTTCGGCGAGCGCTTCATCGCTTTCGAGCGCCTTTTCCAGACGCAGGCTGGTGGCCTCGTCGAGTTCGCCATCGGCAAATGCCATCAATGTCTCGTCGTCAAAATGTTCCATAATCATGCCACGCCGCCTTTCGTATCGGACGAACGTTTCTCCCCGAGACTTATTCCTGTCAGTTCCGCCAGATGTTTGCGCGCCCGCGCCAGCCGGCTCATGACCGTGCCGATGGGAATGGCGAGAACATCGGCCGTATCGCGGTAACTCAGCTCCTCGATACAGACGAGAACCAGCACTTCGCGCTGTTCTTCCGGCAGTTTCTGCAAGGCCGTTGCCACCTCCATCAGCTCCATGCGGGCATGCGCCGCCGCCTCTCCCGAAGGCACCGATACATCATAGGCCTTCTCGATCTCTTCCTGCGGACCAGCGGTCCGGGCGCGGCGAAGATGATCGATCCAGAGATTGCGCAGGATACGAAACATCCAGGCATCGAAACGGGTATCGGGCACAAAACTGTCGGCAGCAACGATTGCCCGCTCGCAAGCGGCCTGCACGAGATCATCGGCCAATTCGCGTGAATGGCAGAGCGAAATCGCAAATCGACGCAGATTGGGCAGGAACTCGACCAGCCTCTGCGGCACTGTGGGCATTTCATTCGTCATGCGATTTGTTTGGCACGGAACGGAATAATCTGTCGAGACAAACGTCTACCTGAGGTAACATTCCCATACATGTTCGGAATCTTTCGAGCGTATTTTCTACCGGAGATAGTCTTTTGTCGAAGATTGCACCGTTTCGTTTCGGGTTTTGCACCATTATCCTCATCGCCGCCGGTTCAGTGACCGGGCTGCCGCTGCTGCAATCGGCAGGCGTGGCCCCCGGTATTGCGGCAGCACTCGCCGACGATGATGACGATGGCGGCAGCGATGACGACGATGGTGGCGGTAGCGGGTATGGCGGCTCTTCCGGCGGAGGAAACCGCGGCAGTGACGACCGGCGTCCGCGCGGCGATCTGCGCTCGCTTTTCGGCTGGCCATTCCAGCGGGCGGAGCGCAGGCCGCCGCCCCGAAGGGCCGTGACCGTTCCGGATCGTGCGCCCAGCGAAATCCTGGCACTCGGTCTCGACGAGACATCGATTGCAAATCTGGCGCAGCAAGGGTTTGCCGCCGATGAGCGAATAAACGTTGCGCTAACCGGCAGCGAGTTGGTCAAGCTGACGATACCACGGGGCATGACGCTGGAGACCGCACGACAGGCCGTCATCGCCGCAGCTCCCGCCGCATCCGTGGATTTCAATCATTTCTATCGGCCGGAACAGAAGGAAGCCTCCTCCTGTTCGGGTGATGGCTGCAGGCTCGTCAGGCATATGGTCGGCTGGCCTCTCGATGGCAGTCAGGATCAAACGCCGAGCTGTGCCGCGCCATTGCCGATCGGCCTCATCGACACCGCCATAAACGCCGGGCACGCATCGCTTGCCGAGGCCGCGATCGAGGTCGTGCAACTGGGCGATGATGCAAGATCGCCCTCGGGCGAGCAGCATGGAACCGCGGTTGCCGCCCTTCTGGTCGGGGCTGCGGGCAGCCGCGCGCCCGGCCTCCTCCCGTCCGGCCGCCTTGTGGCGATAGATGCCTTCCAGCGATATCGCAGAACGGCCGATATTGCCGAAACATACGATCTCATCCGGGCAATTGACGTGCTGGCCGAGAGAAAAATCCGGATCGTCAACCTCAGCCTGAGCGGACCGGCGAACGCGCTGCTCGAAAAGGCGGTGCGCGCGACAATCGACAAAGGCACGATCCTGATCGCCGCAGCCGGCAATGAAGGCCCGAACGCCAAGCCGGTCTATCCCGCGGCCTATGCGGATGTCATCGCCGTGACGGCCGTGGACAGAAGCATGAAGCCCTATCGGCGCGCCGTTCGCGGTGAATATGTCGACATTGCCGCGCCTGGCGTCGGCGTATGGACCGCCGCCTCCATCTCCGGCGGCAGACAGAAGAGTGGCACATCTTTCGCCGCACCTTTTGTGACGGCCGCGGCCTCGCTGCTGCTGGGCGCAAATCCGGACATGCGGCCGAACGATCTGGCGGATGCGCTGGCACGCTCGGCAAGCGACATGGGTGCACCGGGCAAGGACGCGATTTTCGGCTGGGGCCTGCTGAACGCACGATCCTTGTGCCAAAGCTGAGTTCGCCGGTGTCGTTTATCGTCTGGCCTCGTTCATACGCGCCCGCAATGAAAATGCCCGGCACAAGGCCGGGCATGAACATTAGATTTTGATGCGGGATATCAATCGTCATCATCGTCATCGTCGTCGTCATCGGAGGAACCATCACGGAACCCCCGCCATCCATCATTGTCACCACGATAGCGGCGACTGTAACGACGATCATCGTCGTCATCATTGTCATCATCCACCAGGACGATGTGTGAGCGCACGGTAAGCTGCGGCGGCATCGGCGTGGTATGCGCCGGAGATGCCGCAACTGTGAGGGTTACCGTGGCAAGTAGCGCCGCCGCGCCTGCGGCAAAAATCGAACTCATGGCTTTTCTCCTTCCATGTCTGGTGTCGATACCTGCCGATGAACGCGACTGCCGCAGCTTTATTCCGTGGAGTGACAATTTCCCCGGACCACCCTGCATTTAAAAACTCACTTTGGTTGGGAATAATCACCGTCATCGAACGTTCATATTCCCACACGGGGAGTTTTGAGCCGCCCGGCGGCCTCCCGATCCGAAACCGCCTTCTGATGACGGCGCAATTCAAAGGAGGCCGAGTGGTGGCGCACCTTATGTCCTTGCCCACGGCAAATCCAAAGAAAGAACTGGCGACAGTCGCCGTAACCGAGACAACCGTTTCCATCCGGCGCCTCAGGCAGATCGTCGCAGCGCTGCTGACTGTCTTCGCTGCCGTGCTGATCTTCCTTGCAATCGACGGCCTGACAATGCCGATGCGGGCAACGCTGTTCATCTTCTTCTCGGCCATCACCGCATGGACGGTGCTGGAACTGCCCGAAACGCCGGTTGCCCTGACCGGAGCCATCGCCCTTGCCGTCGTCGGCGCCATACCGGAAGATTTGGTTTACCAGTCGCTGGGCAATGACATCATCTGGCTTCTTCTGTCTGCCTTCGTGATTGCCGGCGTATTGAGGAATGTGGGTCTCATCGAGCAGGTGACGGCGCGTCTGATGCCGAAAATGCGCAGCATACGCTCCATGTTCTGGATGCTGACATTTCTGACCTTCGCGACTGCTTTCGTCATTCCCTCCACCTCAGCCCGGGCCGCGATCCTCATGCCGGTCTATCTCGGGCTCTCGAGCGCAATCGGCAACAGCCGGATCTCGCGCGCCCTCGGCCTGCTCTTTCCCACGATTATCCTCCTGTCGGCCGGCGCATCCCTGATCGGGGCCGGAGCGCATCTGATCGCCGCCGGTTTTTTGTTCCGCCTCACCGGAACTCAACCGGATTTCATTGGTTGGCTGGTGCTGGCCGGCCCGTTTTCGCTCATCACCTGCCTGATCGCCTGCGCCATCCTGCTGCATGTGTTTCTCACCAGAGAGGAACGCGACATGGCCCCGGACAGCAAAGCGGGGCTGACACGTACCCTCCCCTTCTCCAGAGAACAGGTCGTCGTCGCGGGGGTGGTCTGCCTTACCGTCCTGATGTTTTCCACCCAGTCCATTCACGGTATCGGGATGGCACTGACCGGCATGGTGGCAGCCCTTGTGCTCTGCACACCGAACGTCTCCGGCATGACGTTGAAGGCGGCCTTGAAAACCGTCGAGTGGAACCTGCTTCTTTTCATGGCGGGCACGCTCGTCATCGGCGAAGCGCTGATCGAGACGGGAACGGCGCAGATGCTGGCCGACCGGCTGGTGGCCGTTTTCCGCCAGAGCATGATCACCGCACCGGTCATCATCATCTCGTTTGCCGTGATCGTCGCCGCCATTTCCCATCTGGTGATCACCTCGCGCACGGCACGGGTGACGGTTCTCATTCCCGCCTTTGCGCTGCCCTTGTCCGGCCTCGGCGTGGAACCGGCCGTGCTTGTGATGGCGGTGACACTGGCAAGCGGCTTTTGCCAGATGACAATGGTATCGGCAAAACCGGTGGTCCTGTTCGGTGGCCTGGAGCCCGCGGCATTCACGCAAGCCGACCTGCGCAAGCTTGGTTACTTCCTCCTGCCACCCTTCATATTACTACTCATCCTCTCGGCCGCATTTCTTTGGCCGATGCAGGAAATTTTACGGAAAAACTAACATAAACAGTGACTTGAAACAAATAAAAGGCCGCGACATGCGGCCTTTTATTATTTATCCGACTAAATTTTTCAATCACCGGAATAAGCATCGGGCCGGCACGTTTCCTCAATGTCACATAACTGTCATGAAAGGATCGTCCCATGCCCTTCCGCGTTGTAGTTGCCCCCTCTGGTTTCAAGGAAAGCCTGTCAGCCGAACAGGCCGCCGACTGCATTGAAAAAGGTGTTCTGCGCGCATTCCCCGGCTCTGTTGTGGTCAAGGCGCCCATGGCCGACGGCGGCGAAGGTTTTACCCGGGCATTGATCGGCGCCACCAATGGCACCATCCACCCGGTGACGGTGACCGGCCCGCTTGGGCAGCCCGTCCCGGCCTTTGTCGGGTTTCTCGGCGGATGCGCCGAGCCGACGGCGGTCATCGAAATGGCCGCGGCCGCCGGCCTCAGCCTTGTTCCGCGCGATCGCCGCAATCCCTGCCTGACCACCAGCTATGGGGTCGGCGAACTCGTGCGCGCTGCGCTCGACCGTGGCGCAAGACGAATATTGCTCGGCTGCGGCGACAGCGGCATCAATGACGGTGGTGCCGGCATGGCCCAGGCGCTGGGCGTTCGACTGCTCGACGCCGCCGGCCGCGATCTTGATCGCGGCGGCGTGGCATTGACAAGACTGGACCGCATCGATCTCGGCAACCGCGATCCGCGCCTGTCCGGGGTGCGCATTGATGCCGCTGTGAACTGGCACAACCAGCTTCTCGGAGAACGTGGTGTCGCCCGCATTTTTGGCCCGCAGAAAGGCGCGACGCCGGAACAGGTGGAAGAGCTCGCTGCGGCGATGGAAATCTATGCCGCCCGCATCAAGGACACCACAGATATTGATGTCGGCTCTGCACCAGGTGCCGGCGCATCCGGTGGCCTGGGTGCGGCAGTCCTCGGCCTGCTCTGCGGCAAGCTTCATCCCCGCTACGATATCGTCATGCAATATCTCGATGTCGACGACTATCTGCGCAACGCCGACCTCGTGATCACCGCAGAAGGAAGCCTTGATGGCCAGACCCCCTTCGGCAAGGTTCCTGCCGAAATCGCCCGTCGGGCCAAGGAAGCCGGCGTTCCCGTCGTTGCCCTCGCAGGTACGATCGGCAAGGGAGTGAGGCTCAATTTCGAGTGCGGGATCGATGCTTTCGCCTCGATATTGACCCGGCCATGCTCCCTTGAGGATGCAATATCACTGGCACCCAAGCTTCTGGCCCGCGCAGCGGAGGATGCTGTCAGGATGATCATGATCGGTATGAACCTGCGACTGCCGATGGGAAAAGTGGGCTAACACAGGAACCAGGGCTTCCGTAGGCAGCGACCGAAATCACCCGTGGGCAACTGATATCCTGACCCCAAAAAAGGCTGTAGCCGGTCGGGACAGTGTTGCCGACCAGGATTGGATTGTTCGTGCCGTGGACAGGATAAATAGGTGTGCCGGCCATCCATGTTGCGACTGTCGTCTGTAGGTTCCTCATGATCATCCGGATGTCGGGATCCAGCGAGGTGAGGCAGCATTTCTGGCGACGACAGCATCACGGCCATCGAAGGTGCGAGCCTCATTGACGGCGTCTGGTTTCGGAGGCGCGCCCGCAATCATTTTCAGAAACCGTTGCGGGCATGCCGCAGGCTTCAGCACTTGAAATGGTCCCGGATCCGAAACAATTGGGAATTCGAGAAATAATCCCAGCTACATGCCCGATCAGCGCGAGCGCATGTCTCGCGCTGATCGGGACTTACATCACTTGCCCGGCAGGCTTTTGATCGCGTCGAAGACGCGAGCCGTATAGGTCAGCGCAGCGCCGGCATTAAGCGAGATAGCCACGCCGAGGGCCTCGGCGATCTCTTCTTCGCTGGCGCCCAGTTCGATGGCCTTCTTGGCGTGAACGGCGATGCATCCGTCGCAGCGGGTCGTGACCGCAACCGCCAGAGCAATGATCTCGTGCATCTTCGGCTCAAGCTTACCGGTCTTGTTGCCGCTGGCTTCCATGATGTTCAACCCGCGAAGAACATCGGGGCTGAGCTTTGCGAAATCGCCGACGCGGCCGATCAGGGCGTCGCGGTATGAATTCCAGTCCTGCATGTTGCTCATGAAAGCCTCCTACTGGCGGCCGGCGGTGACGCCGCCGTCTACGGGAAGGATCGTGCCGGTGATCCATGATGCCTGTTCGGACGCCAGGAAAAGGATCGCTTCGGCGACGTCGCGCGGCTGGCCATTACGACCGAGCGGATGAAAGGCATTAAAGGTCGGCAGAACCTGTTTGACCTGATCGTCCGACAGGAAGGTGTTGTAGACCGGCGTTTCGACAACGGCCGGAGCGACGGCATTGATGCGGATATTATAGGGCGCAAGCTCTATGGCAAGGTTGCGAACCATGGCGTGGACGCCGGCATTGGCTGCGGAATAGGCTGCCGACGGCGTCGCACCGATAGCCTGGATCGCCCATAGGGAACCGGTCTGGACGATCGCTCCACCCTTGTCCTTCATCGCCTTCGCGGCAGCCTGTGCCGTGAAGAACTTGCCCTTCAGGATCGTGTCCAGATACCAGTCATAATCCGTCTCGGTCAGTTCAAGGAACGGTTTCGGATTAAAGACCCCCGCATTGTTCACCAGAATATCGAGCTTGCCGAACGCCGAAACCGCGATATCAACGAGCGCGGCACCGGTCTCCGGCTTTGCGATGTCACCTGCAGACACGACGACATTCTGCCCGCTCGGATCGATCTCCTTCGCAGCAGCCTCCAGTTTTGCCAGATCGCGGCCATTGATGGCGACCTTTGCGCCCTCCGCCAGGAATCGGACCGCAGCTTCCTTGCCAATGCCTGAGCCGCCGCCGGTGATCGCAATTACCTTGTTTTCAAAACGCATTCTCTGTCTCCTTATTGTCTATCTAACGTTAGATAGACAGCCTACTTATGGATTGCGTTTCGCGGATGCAAGCCCTATCTAACATTAGATAGAGAGGATTTTGAAAATGACCGATACGACAGCTGCTATTCTGGATGCTGCGGAGAGACGAATTCGAAGCGGCGGCTACAGCGGCTTCAGCTTCAGGGACGTGGCCGCAGATGTCGGCGTGAAAGCGTCTTCCGTCCACTACCATTTTCCGGCGAAGGAGAAGCTCGCCGCGGCTGTGGCCAAACGTTACACGGACCGTTTCATGGCTGCCGTGGACGCCGAGATCGACCGGGGAACGGGCGCCATAGAAGCCTGGAAACGAACCTTTTTCACCGCTTTGCGGCGTGACGGGCGCATGTGTCTGTGCGGCACGCTGGCGGCGACCGCACATGACCTGCCGGAAGAGGTGCGGATGGAAGTGAAACGTTTCTTCCTGCTGGGCATCGAAAAACTGGAGGCCGCCGGCCTCGGCAGGGACAAGGCGTTTCATGCGCTGGCGACGCTGGAAGGCGCGATGCTGATCGCAAACGTTCTGGAGAACCCGTCAATATTCGAGAATGGCAGCGCTGCCCTCGTATGAGAGCATGGCCGGCCAGGGAGGAAAGTCCGTCATGCAGAAGAAAGCGCCAGTCTATCTCAATGCGCTGCGCGCCTTCGAGGCAAGCGCCCGGCATGGCAGTTTTTCCGCGGCGGCAGAGGAACTCAACGTCACCGCGGCAGCGGTCGGCCAACTTGTCCGCGGACTGGAAGAGTGGCTCGGCATGCCGCTATTCCATCGCAGCACCTCGGGCAAAACCCGATTGAAGCTGACGGAGCCGGCGGAAAGTGCACTTCCGGACATTCGCGCCGGTCTCGACAGGCTGGGCATCGGGCTGCAGCGCCTGCACGAATCGACGACGAGCGGCATCCTCAATGTCACCGTCAGTCCCGCCTTTGCAGCCAAATGGCTGATGCCCCGGATCGACCGCTTTCAGGCCAGATGCCCGGACACGGATATCCGGATCGAGACGAGCCTGAAACTTGCCGATTTCAAGGCACAGGGCCTCGATATCGGCGTGCGCTACGGCGATGGGACATGGCCGGAGCTTATCGCCGAGAAACTGATGGACGAGGATGTTTTTCCCGTCTGCTCGCCCGGTTTTCACACCGCACATCATCTGGTGTCACCGCAGGACCTCCAGAACGCGCCTCTCATTCATGATCTGTCCATTGACCCTTCGGTGGGCTTCATTGGCTGGCCGGCCTGGCTGGAGGCTGCGGACGTCACCGGGCCACCGCCACAACGGGGCATGAGGATCAATAACTCGGCCGCTGTGCTGCAGGCCGCGATAGAGGGACGAGGTATCGCCCTGGCGAGAAGCATTCTCGCCCATGACGATCTGGCCGCCGGCCGGCTCCAGAGGCTTTTTCCCGATGTCCGGGTGGCCTCGAAACTGGCCTATTATGTTGTCTACCGAACAGAATATGCCGCGCTGCCTAAACTGAAAGCCTTCCGCGATTGGCTATTCGATGAAGCGCAGGCACGCTTCCTGTCGTGAGATAGTTTTTCTTTCCCGCGGCGAAGAAAGTCTCATTTGTCCAAGAGGCGACTTCCGTTGAAGTTTGCGCATGCAAACTGCTGACGGCCGATGGCCGTGCGTGAACCGAAAGGGAAATCATGGCCTACCTCGAAATTACGCTTCAAATCAAGGAAAGCGACCGCGCCGCTGCGGCGAACATCTATCAGAAATACAAGCAATCATTCCTGTCCGAGATCGCCGGAGCCACATCCAAGGAGTTGTTGATCCGTCCGGATGACGTTCAGGTCCTGCACGGCTTCAACACGAGCGACCATGCGAAAGCCTATCTCGAAAGCGCAATGTTCAACGACGATGTCGTGACCGGGCTGAAGCCCCTGCTTGTGGCGGCACCTGAAATCCGCATCTACGAGGTTGCCTGAGGGCCGGCGGAGTGCTGACTTCAGGTTCCAGCAATCAGATGATCCCTATCGGCACCAGACGCATACTCATTGTCGGCGGTGGACTTTCCGGCCTGGTGACGGCCTACAGGCTGCATCAGGCGGGCCTGCCTATTTGCCTGATAGAAGCCCGCAGCCGTCTCGGCGGCCGCATCCTGTCGGCGGGCGAGGACAACCGCCCGTCGAATGACGGCCTCGATCTTGGACCGTCCTGGTTTTGGCCGGATATGACGCCGGAGATTTTGCCTCTTGTCGATGAACTCGGGCTGACATTCGTTCCGCAACACACCGATGGCTTGATGCTTTTCCAGCGCTCGCAAGGCGGAATGCCGGAGCGCTATCCTTCATTTCGCCATCAACCTTCATCGATGCGGCTGGCGGGCGGCACCGGCGCCATGGTCTCGGCGCTGGCCGCTCGTCTCCCGCAGGATTGCCTGCACCTCGAATCCCGGGCCACCAATATCGCCCGCACACAGGCCGGCCTTGCCGTGACAGTTTCGACGGCATCAGGTGTCGAAACAATCGAAGCCACGCATGTCGTCTTCGCATTGCCGCCGCGTCTCCTTGAGGCCACGGTGGAATTCTCGCCACCGCCCCGGAACGCGACACGCGCCCTGTGGCGAGCCACACCGACCTGGATGGCCCCGCATGCAAAGTTTTTCGCCGTTTACGAGCGGCCGTTCTGGCGCGAAGCCGGCTTCTCAGGTGCTGCGCAAAGCATGGCCGGACCATTGGTTGAAATCCACGATGCGACGACGGCGTCCGGCAAGGCTGCGCTTTTCGGATTTGTCGGCATTCCCGCCCGAAGCCGGATGCAACTCAATGAAAAAGCCCTGCTTTCCGCCTCCATCGCCCAACTCGGCCAGATATTCGGTGCGGAAGCCCTCCATCCGGTTGCCACGCTTTACAAGGATTGGGCCATCGACACCCTGACCGCGACGGAGCTTGACCTGACGGCCGCAGGACATCCCGCCGGCGGCCGACATGACTGGGTCGATGCGGACTGGAGCCGGTGGATTACCCTCTCCGGCAGCGAAACCGCAGCCAATTCGCCCGGCTATCTGGCGGGAGCCATTGAAGCAGGCGAGAGGGCCGCGGCAGACCTTATTCGCTGCAATTCAGATGTCATTGAACCTGCCTCACCGAAAGGGCAATAGCGCATGAAATCCACCTATAAGGCCGTGCAGATATCCAGCCCCGGAAAATTGGAAATCGTCGAACGGCCGACGCCCTCACCGCCGGCGGGCGAAGTGTTGATCGCCGTGGAAGCCTGCGGCATCTGCGGCGCCGATGCCGGCGACATCGATCGCGCCGACCCGGCACTTCAGCCGCCCCGGGTGCCGGGTCATGAAGTCGTCGGACGGATCGTCGCTCTCGGCGCCGATACGCCGGCGATCTGGAAAATCGGCCAGCGCGTGGGTGTCGGCCGTCTCGGCGGCCATTGCAACGAATGCGACCAATGCCGGCGCGGCCGCTTCAATCTCTGCCGCAACCAGCCCGTATTGGGATCGTCAAGGGATGGCGGCTATGCGGAAATGATGACGGCCAGAGCAACCGGGCTTGTATCGATCCCCGACGATCTTTCGTCGGAGGAAGCGGCCCCCATCCTTTGCGCCGGCATCGCCACCTTCAATGCGCTCAAGAAAAGCGGCGCGGAAGCAGGCGATATGGTGGTCGTCCTCGGCATTGGCGGCCTCGGTCATATGGCGTTGCAATATGCCCGGAAGATGGGATTTCGTGTCGTCGCCATTGGCCGCGGTGCGGATATAGCCGAGGTCGCGCTCAGCCTTGGCGCCCACCGATACATCGATGCAAATGCCGAAAGCGCGGTCGACATCCTCCGCGGGATGGGCGGCGCAAAGGCGATCCTGACAACGATCGGCAATGTTACAGCGGTCGCCGATCTCATGCTCTCGGTGGCTCCCGGCGGGCGCCTTGTCGTGCTCGGTATCGGCAAGGACTCGCTTCCCGTTTCCACGGGCTTCCTCGTCGGCGGCGAGCGCGGAGTGATCGGCTCGATCACCGGCTCTCCCTTCGAAAACGAAAAGACGCTGGATTTCAGCGTCCTGACCGGAATTCGGCCGATGATCGAAACCATGCCGCTGGAGCGCGCCTCCGAGGCGGTGGAACGCATGAGATCCGGCGATGTCCAGTTCCGGATGGTGTTGACCATGGGAGATCGGGCCGATGCTGATCAATGAAGACCTGAGCGTCCCCGTCATCGTCCACGCATCGAGGCTCGACTGGACCTCGAGCCCGGCAGCCGGCGTTGATCGACGGATGTTATATCGCGTCGGAGCGGAGGTGGCGCGAGCAACGTCGATTGTGCGTTATGCGCCGGGCAGCGCATTTCCGCGCCATGTCCACGCCGGCGGCGAGGAAATACTGGTTCTCGAAGGCGTATTTCAGGATGAGCACGGCGATTACCCGGCCGGCACCTATTTCCGCAACCCGCCGGGCACGTCCCATGTGCCGGCATCCATCAACGGCTGCACGATTTTCGTTCGTCTCTGGCAATTTCGTGAAGGCGATGACGTGCAGATCGTCAAACAAGCGGGAGATGGTGTTCAAGGCACCGCGCGCAGCGAAGGCATATCCTCTCGGATACTGTTCGATGACGGTCACGAGCGCGTCTGCATCGAACAATGGCGCCGGAACACACAGGTCCGCGTCGAAAACCCTTCCGGGCTGGAATTTCTCGTCATTTCGGGGAGCATGATCCGGGACGGAGAAATACTGTCCTGCGAGTGCTGGGGGCGATTGCCGGCCGGAGCGGATATGGACGTCACCACCGGTGCCGATGGCGTGCGGATATGGCTGAAGCAAGGCCCTCTCCTGCATCCTGACGTGTTGCGCATGCCGGAGCAGGCACATCGACTGCCGCCACATATGAATAGCTCGATCTGAAGGAATATGACGAATGAACATCGTCAAACCGACACTCTGCGAGGACGCGGGTTCATCGGAATACAAAACCATTGCCTCAGGAAACGTCTGGATATTGACGGCGGCGCAATCCCTTGGCGGGGCCAACTCTCCCATCGTCATTTCACTGGGAGGGCTGGTCGGTCAGCAACTGGCCTCAAACCCGGCTGCCGCCACCCTGCCGGTCAGTCTGCTCAATCTCGGGCTTGCTGTCGGAACGCTTCCGGCGGCAGCCATGATGCTCCGGTTCGGCCGCAGGGCGGGTTATCTCCTTGGGGCAATCCTTGGCATCGCAGCCGGTCTGGTGGCGACGGCCGGTATCGTCCAGTCCAGTTTTGCGCTCTTTTGCATCGGCACCTTCCTGGCCGGCTTTTATAGCTCCTACGTGCAGAGCTACCGCTTCGCGGCTACGGACGGCCTCACGGGCGCCGGTCGCGACAGGGCGATCTCCCGTGTGATGATCGGCGGCCTGATCGCGGCCGTGATCGGACCGCAGCTGGTGATCTGGACGCGCGAGGCCTTTCCGGGTCATTCTTTCGCGGGCAGTTTTCTCAGTCAGGCGGTGCTGGCGGGCCTTGCCATACCGGTCCTGCTATATCTCCGCCGCCCGCCCCTTTCGAGATTGACACGGGCCGATACGACAGGCGTCCGTCCGCTCTCCGCTATCCTGCTTTCGCCGCGCTATATGCTGGCCGTGGCCACAGGTGTCGTGTCTTACGGGCTCATGACCTTTGTCATGACCGCCGCCCCGATGGCGATGGTGGGCCATGGTCATTCCGTCGATTCCGCTGCCCTCGGCATCCAATGGCATGTGCTGGCAATGTTCGGGCCCAGTTTCTTCACCGGTCGTCTGATGGCCCGTTTTGGCAAGGAGCGGGTTGCGGCCGTCGGCCTTCTATTGATCGGCATATCGGCCCTGATCGCGCTCGGCGGTCTCGACATCGCGCATTTCTGGGGTTCGCTGATCCTGCTGGGTATCGGCTGGAATTTCGGCTTCATCGGCGCCACGGCCATGGTCGCGGATTGCCATACGCCGGCAGAGCGCGGTAAGGCACAGGGCGCAAACGATTTTCTGGTCTTCGGAACGGTTGCCTGCGCTTCGTTCTTCGCCGGCTCGCTTCTCTATAATTCGGGATGGGGCAGCATCAACAGGCTCGTCCTGCCCGCCGTTGCGATCATTCTTGTACCTTTGGTCTGGCAGGCCGCCCGATTGAAGAAGAGCCGATAAACAGAGCGACGAAAGATGACATCCATATCGATCTGGAGATTGGCGTTGGTTTTCATGGCGACATTCGTCACGACAGCAGCACCCGCATTCTTCTCGCCATCCGAAGCCAAGTCGCTTTGTTCGAAAAGTGAAGCCCTGACCGTGCAACTACCGGATCCCGCGTCGGGCCGCCGCTACGAAATCTATATCAGTCTGCCCGCAGATTATTCGGAGCGTCCAGAGAGAAACTATCCCCTCTTAGTCATCGCCGATGGCGGCCGCGCCTTTCCAAAGTTGAGCTGCGACGCCCGCCTGCTTGCAGAAAACAGGCAGGTCGAGGAGGCCGTTGTCGTCGGCCTTTCCTATGCGCTCGGCGAGGCGCTTGAGGACAGCCGCCGTCGCGACTACACGCCTGTAACGCTCCCGGGAAGCGGCAGGATTTATGGCGGCGCGACCGCCTATCAAAACTACCTGCGTGACGTCGTCCTGCATTATGTCGAGGATCGCTACCGGATCGCATCCGGTCGCCGCATTTTCTGGGGACATTCCTATGGAGGGTTGCTCGGTGCCCATATCCTTCTGACCGAACCTTCGCTTTTCCAGACCTACATCCTCGGCAGCCCATCCTTTTGGTTCGCCGACGAAGCAATCTACAGGCTCGAAGACGACTACGCCAAAAGGCGCCACCAACTGAACGCGCATGTACTCTTCTATGTCGGGGGTCTTGAGACGTCTCGCCACGATCCTGCGCGGAAGGGAAAGACGAACGACATGGTCGCCGGTATGCAGAAATTCCAGTCCCGTCTCCGCTCACGCGGTTACGGCGGATTGAATATCTCCTCGAAGATCATGGAGGGCACGGATCATATCAGCGCCGTAAGGCCGGGTTTCATGTGGGGACTCCGGGCGGCACTCGGCAACTGAACTTCCCGGTTGCGAAAACGAGCGTCCGGGTTCAACCGGCTAACTTGCTTCGGCTCTCGGAAAATATATCAGTGCACGGAGTCCGCCTTCCGCGCGGTTTGACAGTGTGAGCTGCCCTCCATGGGCGCGAATGATGGACAGGGCGATAGCAAGCCCCAACCCCATCCCGCCTGTTTCCCGGCTGCGTGAGCTTTCCAGCCTGTAAAGCGGCTCGAAAACATGCGTGAGTTCCTCTTCGGGAATACCGGGACCTGCGTCATCGATCGTGATTTCAATCGTCTGCGGCGTCTCATGGATTGCAAGCTCGGCGCGGCCGCCATATTTCACGGCATTGTCGATCAGATTGGTCAATGCGCGTTTCAGCGTTGCCGGGTCGCAGGCGTAAATGATCGGCTGAGCGGCATCCATACACACCACCGGCAGGCCGGCATCGGCAAGATCATCCGCCATGCTCTCGAGCAGGGCCGCAAGGTCCGTCGGACGACGGACCGGCTGCTGTGTCGCGCCGCTTGCGAATTCCAGTGTCGTTGCGACCATTTTATTGAGGTCGGCTATGGTCGAGAGCATTTTCTCGCGCTCGGCCGCATCTTCGACATTCTCGACCCTCAGCCGCAATAGCGTCAGCGGCGTGCGGAAATCGTGAGAGATGGCGGCCAGCATCCTGGTGCGATCATTGATCATGCCGCGCAAGCGCGCCTGCATGGCATTGAAGGCGCGTGCGGCCTGCCGGGTCTCGACCGTTCCGACCTCCGGCATCGGCGGCGCGTTCAGGTCTTCCCCCAGCCTCAGGGCCGCCTTTGAAAGCGCTGTCAGCGGTGCCGAGACCCGGCGGACGACCCAGATCGACACCAGCACCGTGATCGCCGCCAT
The DNA here is from genome assembly GCF_002005205.3 of Rhizobium rhizogenes. The sequence continues at coordinate 750,006 of NZ_CP019702.2, forward strand.
GATACCCATCGACACAAGGAAGCGCAGGGAAAAGGCCGTGCCGCTTTCCGGCAGAACCGTTTTAAAGGTCAGCCACTGTCCTTGCTCAACCGGAATGGCAACCTGCAATTCGCGAAATCCCGCGAACGGACCCAGACTACCGAAGCCAGACATCATCGGGCTCTCGCCCATGCCGTGCTGCGACATCATTCGCTCCGCCATGTCCACCATCATGCCACGCGGCCGGGAGGCAGAGACCAACGGCTCGGAGGCACCGCTGAGAGCAAGCTGCTCGACAAGCAGCTGTTTCAGCGCCTCTGCCGCCGGCGTGTCGTTGTCGGTTAAGGCTGGCCGGGGCGGCTCCGCCGAAAGCGCGACTTGAAATGTCTCATCGCTGGAATCCTTCGCGATACGGACCCGCCATTCGGTGGGCGCATCACGCACGAGCCGCGTCAGATTGGTGATCCGTTGCGCTATCGCCAAACCGCCGACCGCGCGCACGATCTGCCCGCGGTCGGCGCTGTATATCCATGTGCCGATCAGATGAGAGGCCAGGAGACCGGCAAGGAGCACGAGCAGGGTCTGGCCAAACAGGCTCTGTGGAAGCAGGCGCCTCATTCGGACGTTACCTCTGGCGCAAACACATAACCGCCGCCCCAGACGGTCTTGATAATTTTCGGCGCGGTGGGATCGACCTCAAGTTTTTTACGCAGCCGGCTCACCTGCGTGTCGATGCTGCGATCAAACGAGCCGGCGGCCCTTCCCCGGGCCAGATCCAGAAGTTGATCGCGGCTCAGCACCCGTCCGGGCCTTTCGATCAAGACAAGCAGAAGATCGAACTCGCCGGTGCTGAGCGGCACCGTAATCCCGTCGTCACGCTGGAGTTCTCTTGCACCGGTGTCGAGGCGCCAGCGGTCGAAACAATATTGCCCGGCGCGCCGGATTTGATCTGCCACCCCCTCATTCCCGCTCCGGCGCAGCACCGCCCTTATCCGGGCGATCAATTCACGGCTGCCGAAAGGCTTCGAGACATAGTCGTCAGCGCCGAGCTCAAGGCCGACGACACGGTCTATCTCGTCTCCCTTGGCCGTCAGCATGATGATCGGGATCGTCGATTGCGCGCGCAACCCGCGACAGAGCGAGAGGCCATCCTCCCCCGGCAGCATCAGGTCGAGAATGATGAGGTCAATGTGAGCATCCGCCATGACCTTTCGCATCGCCCGCCCATCGGCGGCGACACTGGTGCGAAACCCCTCCTTGACGAGCGCGCGCGAGACCAGTTCGCGGATTTCGCGGTGATCGTCGACGATGAGTATATGAGGACTGTTTTGCATGACTTTCCACTTATCCCAATCGTGAAGAGACTGCCGGGAAAAGATGAAACAAGTTTTGCCTGAAAGCCTCTCTGTAACAACTTGTCACAAAAACGCAGCGTCCTGAAAAACTTGGGTGACGTTTACCGCGCCAGATGGTGGCCACTAAACGGCTAAAATCATCTGGAGAAAACCATGAACCGCAGAACGACACTCGCCACGATTTCCATCCTCTCGTTGCTTACCGGCGTGACAACAATGATCCTGTATCACAGTTTCGGCCCGGTTCCGCCCTTCCCGGCACCGGCGGGCTTTAACGGAATGTCACCCATGACCGAAATGAGGAATGGAATGGGCTGGATGATGCTGTTCGGACCGCTCGCCATGCTCCTCACCTTCGGCGGCTTCGTTACCCTGACCGTTTTGTTGATCACCTCGCTTACCCAGTCTCCGGCAAAGCCCGACTGACAGTCGCTGGCTACCCGTTTCGTAGCCTTGGTCCTCCTCCACCGCCGGACCTGAACCCATTGACGGTCCGTTTCAATGAAAATTGCGAGATTGAACATGACACATCCTATCTCACGCCGCGGCTTTCTTGCGGCTTCCGCAGCGGCATCGGCAGCATTGCTCTTGCCCGCCCGCGTCTGGGCCGCCCCCAACGCAGCCACGCTCACTGCCACGACACGCACGATCGAGGTGGCAGGACGCGCCGCCACCGTCATGGGACTTGTCAATGCAAAAGGGGAACCCGGACTTACCCTTGATCCCGGACAACGCTTCCGCGTGGATCTGACCAATGGGCTCGACGGAGACACAATCATCCACTGGCACGGCCAGATTCCGCCCAATGCCCAGGACGGCGTGCCCAACACCAGCCCGATGCTGCGCCCGGGCGAAACGCGTTCTTACGATTATGCCGCGAGACCAGGCACCTTCTGGATGCATAGCCATATTCCGGCACAGGAGGTCGGGCTTCTCGCCGCACCGCTGATCGTGCGTTCTGAAGCCGATCTTGCCGCTGACCGGCAGGAGGTGGTGCTGTTTCTGCACGACTTCTCCTTCAAGCCGCCTGAGGCCGTGCTCCGCGAAGTGGCAGGCGGAACGGGCATGGATCACGCCGCGATGGGCCATGGCGGTGCGGCGGACCCGAAAGCGATGCCGGAAATGCCGGGTATGATGGACATGGCATCCATGAAGATGGATCTGAACGATTTCGAGTTTGACGCCTATCTGGCGAATGATCGTACGCTCGATGACCCGGAGGTGGTGCGCGTCGAACGGGGCGGACGGGTTCTCCTGCGGGCGGTGAATGCCTCGTCGATGACGGCCTTCTGGATAGATCTCGGGGCCGTACGTGGGCAGCTCGTGGCCACCGATGGCGAAGCCTGTGTTCCGCACGAGGCAACCCGTTTCGGCTTTGCGCCTGGCCAGCGGCTGGACATTGAGATCGACATGCCGGCCGACGGATCGGCGTTGCCCGTGCTCTGCCTTCGCGAAGGTGCGCCGCAACGGACAGGCATCATCCTCGCGCCCGCGCGCGCGTCCATTGCCCGGATAGCCGGCACGGCAGACGCGCAACATCCCGCCTTCTCTCGCAATCTCGATCAGGAGACAGCATTGCGGGCCATGACGCCGTTGATGCAGCGCGAGGTTATCCGACGCCATAATGTCATGCTGGATGGTTCGATGATGCCCTATCGGTGGACAATCAACGGCCGCGGCTGGGGCGATCACGCCCCCATCCTGGCCCGAACCGGCGAGCGGGTGGAAATAACCTTCCACAACATGTCGATGATGGCCCATCCCATGCACCTGCACGGCCATGTCTTTCAGGTCGTCGGTGTCGGCACGCGGCGGATCGCAGGCGCGTTGCGCGATACTGTCCATGTTCCGCCGATGAACAGGGTAACCATCGCATTCGATGCGGGCGAAGCCGCTCCGTGGATGCTCCATTGCCACCACATGGGGCATCTGGAAACCGGCATGATGACGGAGCTGCAAGTTCAGGCTTAGTGTGCCGAGGCAAAAGGGCGTCGGCTCACATCCCGGCGCTAACCCGGCCGCTCGTCGTGATTGACATTCAGCATCATGGCAAAGGTGAGCGCCCCATCTCCCGTGCAAGTTCGAGGAAACCTTCGATATAGGACGTCGTCTCCTCGCCACGGCGCACACCGAGGTTGATGCTCTTGCGGATACCCGCTTTGCCAAGGCTGAGCGCCCGGATCGGCAATCCCGCCGCGTCTTCCTGCAAGAGCCAATCCGGCAGCACGGTCACTCCCCTGCCTGCGCAAACGAGTTGCAGCATCAAATCGATGGTCTCCGCGGTACGGTGCCGGCGGGGCCGGCAATGGGCAGGAACCAGAAACTGGGTATATATGTCCAGTCGTTCCAGGGTTACCGGCACGGTGATCAGCTCCTGATCGATCAGATCCTGGGGCCGCGCAAAGGTCTGCGCGGCAAGCGGATGTGTCTCATGCACCATCAGGACGAGTTCGTAGTCGAAAACGGGTGTGAATAGCAGGTCCGGCGTCTCTACCGGATCCGGGGTAATGAGCAGATCGACTTCGAAGCCGAGAAGCGCTTCGACGCCATCAAAGCGAAAAGCCGTGCGAACATCGAAATCGACATCGGGCCAGCGTGTGAGATAGGGAGTGGCGATACGCGACAACCAGCGCTGACATGGATGACATTCCATACCAACGCGCAACGCTCCTCTTCGCCCCAACGCAAAGTCTGTCAGGACCCGTTCCGCATGCTCCATCTGCGGCAATATCCGTTCGGCGACGCTCAACAGATATTCTCCAGCTTGGGTCAATCGCAATCCGCGGCCTGTCTTTGTCCAGACCTTGATGCCTTGGCGTTCCTCGAACTTGGCGACCGTATGGCTGAGCGCCGACTGCGTGACGTTCAGCCTCTCGGCAGCCGCGGTGACACTGCCACGGCGGCTGACTTCCCGCAAAATCGCTAAATGCTGCCGGTCGAGCATTATGAACTATCCTCATTGCTAAATGAAATAATACCATTTCCGCTCATAATGTATTGAGGCTAACCTTTTCGTCAACAGGTGGACCCAGCCTGAAGGGACGAAAGGACATAGCAGTGATAAAACCGGCGACTGTGGCCCAGCACGCGATGAGCAATGGATTTTCTCCGTCGATTTTCGACGAGGTCATTGATCGCAAGAATAGCAACTCGATGAAATGGGCTTATGCGGGCAAGCTGCTGACACCGGACGAAGCTGCGGCCGATCCCTTGCCGATGTGGGTCGCCGATACCGATTTCAAAGCACCTCAAGCCGTCATTGACGCACTCCATGAAGCTGTCGAACACGGGGTATTCGGTTATCCCGGCGGCGCTACGTCATCCTATGTGGACGCCGTGGTCAGTTGGCAGCAGCGACGTTTCGGCTGGGATGTGCCGAGGGAATGGGTTCTGCAGACCTCCGGCATCATCACCACGCTGAAGACGGCCGTGCAGGCTTTTTCGGCCCCGGGCGACACCGTTCTGATCCAGCCGCCAGTCTACGCGCATTTCCACAACGACGTTCTGCTGAACGGCCGTCATCTGGCCTTTGCCCCGCTCGACTTCACCGGCGACGGCTACCGATTCAATGAAAAGAGCTTCGAGGCGGCGATCCGCAGCAACACGAAGATTTTCATCCTGAGCCACCCCCATAACCCCACCGGAAATGTCTGGTCGGAAAACGAATTGCGCGCAATGGGCGAAATCTGCGCCCGCAACGGCGTCCTCGTCATTTCCGATGAGATCCATGAGGATCTCATTCTCAATCCGGACAGGAAACACATCCCCTTCGCGTCGCTCGGCGAGGAGTTCGCACAAAACAGCATCACCTGTACCGCCCCGAGCAAGACCTTCAATCTGCCCGGACTGCAAAGCGCCAATGTCTTTGTCCCGAACAGAAGGCTGCGGGAGGAATTACACCGTCAATATGAGCGCAACGTCTTCGAACTGGTGAACGTCATGGGAATGGTCGCCGCAGAGGCGGCTTATGCCCACGGCGAACCGTGGCTAGAGGACATGCTGACCTATCTGCGCGCAAATCACGCGCATTTCGCCAGATCGATCAACGCAGCGGACCCGCGCCTGAAGGTTCTCCCGACCGACTCCCTTTATCTGGCGTGGATGGATTGCCGCGGTCTCGGACTGGATGCCGAAGCGCTTAACAAATTCATGCTGACCAGGGCGCGGGTCTGGCTCGATAAGGGCCAGAAATTCGGGATTGAAGGCCATGGCTTCATGCGCGTCAATCTCGGCTGCCCACGCTCCACGGTCGATGAAGCGATCGAGCGCATAACCGCCGCCGTCGCCGGGCTTTAAGGGCACGACCTATCGAACACCGTCTCGCCGAACGCGGGATCAAACAGGACCGAATGAAACAGGGAAACGCAACCGACCGGGCCGCGGAGAAATCGGTAAAAGCCACCCGCCGCCGGATCACAACTGGGAGAATAGCAATGAAAATGACGACTGCTCTTGCCACGCTTGCGGCGGCGACACTGACGGCCGGTATCGTTTCAGCCGGCACCATGGCCGATGTTCAGGCGCGTGGCAAACTGAATTGCGGCGTGACCACCGGCCAGCCGGGTTTCTCCGCGCCAGATGCCTCCGGCACCTGGCAGGGCCTGGACATCTCCTATTGTCGCGCCGTTGCGGCGGCCGTCCTCAAAGACCCCAAGGCGGTAAATTTCGTTCCCACGACGGCGCAGACCCGTTTTTCAGCCTTGGCTTCGGGTGAAATCGACATTCTGTCCCGCACGACGACCTGGACCTTCTCACGCGATGTCGATCTGAAATTCACATTCGCGGGGGTGTCGTTTTATGACGGACAGACATTCATGGTTCCCCGGTCTCTGGGGATAAGCTCCGCAAAGGATCTCAACGGCGCAACCGTCTGCATCACCAGCGGAACGACGACAGAACTCAATCTCGCCGAATACTTTAAAAAGAACAACCTCACCTATGAGCCGGTCCCCGTCGAAAACGGCGCTGAAAACCAGCAGAAATATCTGGCCGGCGCATGCGACGTCATGACGAGTGACGGTTCCGATCTGGCCTCGATCCGCTCCAGTTTCGCAAACCCCGATGACCACGTCATCCTCACCGATATCATGTCAAAGGAACCGCTCGGACCGCTGGTCCGTCAGGGAGACGATCAATGGGCCGACATGGCACGCTGGACGCTGAACGCCCTCATCGCCGCTGAGGAGCTTGGCATCACCGCTGAGAATGTGAAACAACTCGCGGTCGATTCCGACAACCCGGAAATCAAGCGCCTTCTGGGGAAAGAAGGCGATTTCGGCAAACAGCTTGGTCTTGATGCCGCTTGGGCTGAACGCGCGATCGCGGCCGGGGGAAACTATGGCGAACTCTTCGCCAAAAACCTCGGCGAACACACATCGATCAAATTGTCCCGTGGGCAGAATGCATTGTGGGAACAGGGCGGCCTGATGTACGCGCTGCCGTTTCGTTGATGTCTTCGCGGCGCGGGCAAGCCTGCACCGCATCGCATTTTACGAACAGAACCTCGCGCGACCAGCGCGAACCAAGGTAACCCACGCTACATGGTGAGAACTCATGGCTACGAGAAACGCCGCTCGAAACGGGCCGTTTCGCCTCGGCATGCTCCTTCGCGACACCCGTTATCGCAATGGAACGATCCAGGTCATAACCTTCGCCCTTCTGGCAATCGGTCTTTTCTGGCTTGTCGACAACACGGTGCGGAACCTCGCCGCGCTCGGCAAGGATTTCTCCTTTGAATTCCTGTGGCGCACCGCCGGCTATGACATATCGCAACGGCCGATCGACTACTCGAGCGCGAGTAATCATGCCAGCGCCGCATTGGTCGGATTGCTCAATACCCTGATCGTCGCCGTTATGGCATGCATCACCGCAACTGTGGTGGGCATATTCGCAGGCGTCCTGCGGCTTTCCAACAACTGGATCGTTGGGCGCCTGATGACGCTCTACGTGGAGAGCTTCCGCAATGTGCCGGCACTTCTTTGGATTATCGTCATCGCCGCCATCATGTCCGAGGCCATGCCTGCACCCACCGATTTCCGCGGCGATAACGCTCGCGCCTCTATGTTTTTATGGAACAGCGTCGCGGTAACGAACCGGGGAATCTACGTCCCTTTGCCAGGCTTTTCGAGCAGTCTCGGAAAATTCGACCTCCCCTTTGGGGCCATCAGCCTCGATCTGCTGGCAATGATTGCCGTGCTTGCCGGCTCGTTCGCCATGCACCGCCTCCTCCTCGACAATGCGCAACGGCAGCAAAGCCGCACCGGCAAGCGTCCCCATATCTGGTGGAAAAGCATCGCCGTTTTCGCAATACCTGTTCTGGCATTGCTGTGCGCGCTCGGCTTCCACCTGCAATGTCCTGAGTTGAAGGGACTAAATTTCACCGGTGGCTTGCAGCTTCGAAATTCCCTGATCGCGCTTTGGATCGGGCTCAGTATCTATACCGGCGCGTTTATCGCCGAGATCGTCCGCTCGGGTATTCTTGCGGTTTCGCGGGGACAAACGGAAGCGGCCCATGCGCTCGGCCTGCGGCCGGGACAAACGATGCGTCTGGTGATCCTTCCGCAGGCCCTGCGCATCATCGTTCCGCCGCTCATCTCACAATATCTGAATATCACCAAGAACACATCGCTTGGCCTTGCCGTGGGTTATATGGATCTACGCTCAACGCTTGGCGGCATCACCATCAACCAGACGGGCCGTGAACTCGAGGGAATGCTGCTGATGATGCTGATCTATGTCTCCATCAGCCTGATCATCTCCGCCATCATGAATGTCTACAATAATCGTATCATGCTGAAGGAGCGCTGAGATGAACGTCCATAGTGTCTCCTGGGTCCGAGAAAACATGTTGCCCCCCTATGAGCGACCGGCAGGCCAGACCGGTATCGTCCAATGGATGAAGAAGAACCTGTTTAACGGCTGGACGAGCACACTTCTGAGCATCGCCTCGGTGGCGGCGGTTCTCTGGCTCGTATCGGCTATCGCCCCATGGCTCGGCAATTCCATCTGGAAAGCCAATTCCCTTGCCGAGTGCCGGCAGATTCTCGACGGGGCATCCGGCGCCTGCTGGGGTGTCATTCGGGATCGATGGACGCAGCTTTTTTTCGGTTTTTATCCGCCGCAATCCTATTGGCGGCCGGTCGTGGCCTTCGTGCTCCTCCTGCCTGCATTGGCACCTGCCCTTTTTGCAGCCCTGCCCCGAAAGATGCTCTGGTTCAGCGCCGTTTATCCGGGATTGGTCTACTGGCTGATCTGGGGTGGCTCGTTCTGGTTTCCCGTCACGCTTTATCTTGCCTTCGCCGCTGGCGCGGTCACCATCGCCCTGCTGACGCGGAAAAACGCGGCGGTGGCAACCGCAACGGCAATCTTCACGACCGTGCTCTGGTGGGTCTATCTCGCCGGCCCACTCGCGACATTCCTCGAAAAAGCAGCCCCGGTCTCACTTGAAAGCGTGGCATCGAGACAAATCGGCGGGTTTCTGCTGTCGATGATTATCGGTGTCACCGGTATCGCGATGTCGCTGCCGCTCGGCATCCTGCTCGCACTCGGCAGGCGTTCCGGCATGCCCCTCATTCGGGCTTTGAGTGTCGTTTTCATCGAATTCATCCGCGGCGTTCCACTGATCACGCTGCTATTCACGGCCTCGCTCCTTCTCAATTATTTCCTGCCGCCGGGCACAAATTTCGACCTCATCCTGCGTGTCGTGATCATGGTGACCCTCTTTGCCAGCGCCTATATGGCCGAGGTCGTTCGCGGTGGGCTGGCGGCGCTGCCGCGCGGTCAGTACGAGGCCGCCGAAGCGCTGGGACTGGACTATTGGAAAGCGCAACGCCTGGTCATTCTCCCGCAAGCGCTGAAAATCTCGATACCCGGCATCGTCAACTCGTTCATAGGGCTCTTCAAGGACACGACGCTCGTCATGTTCATCGGCCTTCTCGACCCCATCGCCCTCGCCGCCGCCATTCGCGCCAACACCAGTTGGCAAGGCATATATTGGGAACTCTACATCTTCATCGGTGCCGTGTTCTTTGTCTTCTGTTTCAGCATGTCGCGCTACTCGATGTATCTCGAGCGCCGGCTGAAAACGGATCATCATTAGGAGAATATGGATGATCAATACAACCACGCAACGCGCGCTTTTGCCCGACGACCGGGTCGGATTTGCAGGTATTGCCGTCGAAATCACGTCCATGAACAAGTGGTATGGCGACTTCCATGTCCTGCGCGATATCGATCTGACGGTGCGGCGGGGAGAACGGATCGTCATCTGCGGACCGTCCGGCTCTGGAAAATCGACCATGATCCGCTGCATCAACAGGCTCGAGGAGCACCAGTCCGGCAAAATCGCCGTTGATGGCATCGAACTCTCCAGCGACCTGAAGAAAATCGAAGAAGTCCGTCGTGAAGTCGGCATGGTATTCCAGCACTTCAATCTCTTTCCGCACCTGACCATCCTTCAAAACTGCATTCTTGCCCCTGTCTGGGTCCGCAAGTTGCCGGAAAAAGAAGCCCGCGAGCTTGCCATGCACTTTCTGGAGAAGGTCAGGATACCGGATCAGGCGCACAAATATCCTGGCCAATTATCAGGCGGCCAGCAGCAGCGCGTGGCGATCGCGCGATCATTGTGCATGAAGCCGAAAATCATGCTCTTCGATGAGCCCACCTCCGCACTTGATCCGGAGATGATAAAGGAGGTACTCGATACGATGATCGCGCTTGCCGAAGACGGTATGACCATGCTTTGCGTGACCCACGAGATGGGATTTGCGCAGGCTGTGGCCGACCGGGTGATCTTCATGGACCAGGGTCAGATCGTCGAGCAAAACGAACCGAAGGCCTTCTTCAGCGCCCCGCAATCCGAACGCTCGCGGGCATTCCTCGGTCAGATATTGGGACATTGAATTTTTGACGGGCTGAAAATGATGACACCGCTATTCAAACCGATCCACCGCGCCGCGATACTGCTCGGTATCGTGCTCATTCTACCCATTGCCGCCGGCGCGACCGATCTCCTGCAGCCGCTCGGCCGGGCGGACCGCCCGGTGGGCTCCGCGACCGCTCCGGTCACGGTGATCGAATACTCGTCTCCCACCTGTTCTCACTGTGCGACATACAGAAACGAGACGGCGCCGAAGATCGAGGAGGAATTTGTTGAAAGCGGGCAGATTAGAATTCTGTTCCGGCCTTTGGTTCGCAATAATGTGGACCTTGTTATCTTCATGCTGGCAGAAACGCAGCCGCAACCAAAGCCCGTTCTGGATAGGTTCTACGCCCGTCAGGACGAGATCGCGAACTCCAATGATCTGGAACAGACGTTACGCGAAATCGCAGCCTCTGTGGGAATCGATCGCGACGCTTTTAATGCGGCGGTGGCGGACCAATCTGTATTAAACAACCTCAAGACACTTACCAATCAAGCGCAGAACGACTTCAAGGTGGAGGGCACGCCGACATTCTTCATCAACGGCAAGAAAATTACCGGTGCCCCAAGCCTTGAAGCAATGCGGCGCGAGATCGCCGCGGCTCTGGAAAGAAAATAGCTCCTGCTGCGGACTGGCGCGCAAGCCTGACAGCACAATTCGCACCGCGAAGACGCCGCGTCGCTCGCGTTCCTCGGACACCGTATCACTGGCCAGGCGCTGCGGGACCATGTGAGTTATCGGGAGACGGCGGGAATAGATGGCTTTAAACGCAATAAATCCCTCCGCGTTCTTCGCTCCAAGTTTTACCTCGGATACCCCTTGCCGGCGGCAGACATCGCTCCCCACTCTCGTGCCCTTCAAATCTCGATGACTTGTGCATTCGTGAACCACGCGCCTTGCTCGGTCAGTCTCCTCACCTCGACGGGCGCTACCGGAATTTGGAAGAGCGGCGCAATCGATGACTATACCTGATGAGGATGGAGCGTTCGCCAGCGAAGGAATCCGTTGATGCTATCGCGACAAACCGGAAACCACGGGTATCAATTCCACCGGCATGGATCTGGCGACGGAACTCCTGTTCACAAGCTTCAGCGATCACCAAAGCCCCGGCTTTTTTTTCCAAGGAAACCCAAGAGCCTCGTTCGGTGATCTGACGCGCCGCGTCACGCTTAAACTCATCACTGAAATTCGATTTGCTCATGATGCTTCTTCTTGCCTCAAAATTAGGAAAGAAAGCATCTACAAATCTAGGGGCTATTCAAATTGACCTTTCCTCCGAGGATTTAATGACTCGCCGTGCCTGCCTCCGTTCTCTTTGCCGTTGTTTCAACAGGATGGAATCACGGCATACGGGAATAGTCAAATGAGGGACAGGATTCTGTGCGAGGGTTGTGCTAGGCTTAAAAATGACTTCGGCCTCCACTTGGGAGGCCGACAAAGTCTTGATATTCCGGTAAATTTTGGTTGCGGTGGCTCACAACACCCGATTCCTGCGATTGATCGAGCGTCCTTTGTCACTACTTGCCGCGTGGCCTTGATTTAGCCGGAGCGAGTGGCGTGACCATCAGATCGCCTACGCTCACGCATAAAGTAAATTGCTCCTCCATCAATCCGTTTCGCATTGCACATTCTGCCGGCAATTGGCGATCGCGACCATTAGGGGAAGCAGGACGTTAACGGTGAGGTCTCGATGGCGCCGAACCCGCCGTATCGCGACGAATGAAGCGCGCACCGAGAACGACCTTCATGTCCTGCGAGCTGTCCCTGTGCTCGATCGCATCACGCAGCAGCTTGAGGGCATGCCTTCCCGCCTCCTGCGAGAGACCGCTCAGCGTCGAAAGCGCTGGATAGGTCATGGCGGGTAACGCATCGTCGCAACCGATGAGGCTCATGTCCCGGGGCACGGCGATCCCCATGGCCGAAAGCCGGGCATGAACACCCTGAGCAGTCAGATCGTCAAACGCCAGAACGGCTGTCACGCCCGTGGTCACAGCCTCTTCTGCCGCCTTCTCGCCCCCCTCGAAGGTGGGTTCGGATAGCTGGATTATCTCGAACCGCACGCCTGCTCCGCAGCATGCTTCAGCCGCCGCCTCAAGGCGCTGCTGGTTCGACCAGGATTCCTTCGGGCCGGAGAGATAGGCAATATCACGATGGCCATTTTCAAGCAGGAAGCCGATAGCATCCCTCACCGCCGCCTGTGTCTCTATCAACACACGCGGCAATCCCGCGATGTCGCGATTGATCAGTGTTATCGGATGCCTTTCGGCATGGGCCCGCACCTGCGCCTCGCTAAGCCGGGTCGAGGCCAGGATGATGCCGTCCGTCTGGCTCGCCAGACGCTGGAAGAGCGTGTTTTCCCGCGCAGCACTTTCTCCCGACGAACCCAGGAAGAGGCAGAGGTCGTGAGCGTCGGCCTGCTGCTGAATGGCCTTGATGAGCGGCGGAAAGAACGGGTTGGCAATATCGGGCACAAGCAGCCCGATATTGCCCGTCCGGCCGGTGGAAAGCGCCCGGGCCATATTGTTCGGCCGATAGCCGATCTCCTCGGCAATCGAGAGGATTTGCTCGACCGTCTTCGGACTGAGCAGATCCGGGCGGCTGAACGCGCGCGACACCGTCGAGCGGGAAGTATTCGCTCGCAGGGCGATTTCGTCCAGCGTCGGCTTCGCGCGCTCCTTCGCCTTCTGTTCCTTCTTACCAGCGATAGTCCTGCCCCCCGTTTTCGGCGCTGAGAGCGGCCAATGCCGCGATACGACTTGCCAGAAGCGCCTCCCCCGTCGATACCTGCAAAGGCGCTACCCCTGTCAGGGCATCAAGAGCATCCTGAGCTGGCCCGATTGGCGACGGCAGTACCGGCTCCCAGAGGTGGCGCTCATCGGTTTCCACCAGTAGCCGTCCTTCTCCAAACAGAATATCCATACGTCCGCGGGTTCCGACAAGACGCATTGCGTAATCGCCATGCCGGATCGCGGCCTCGGGTTGGCGCCAGTCCATATCGATTACCGCCTGCACACCGGAATCGAGGGTTAGAAGCGCACGTCCCGCCAGGGAAAACGCCCGATGTCCCTCGGGATGGCGCGGGCTTTTCCAGCCGCTGATTCGACCTGACGATGCCGCCGTCAGCCACAGGACGAGGTCGATATCGTGGACCGCAAGATCGTTGACGATCGTGCCGTAGAGGGAGGGATCGAAAAACCAAGCAGGTCGCGACGACGGCAGGAGCTTGTGCGGTCCGGTGGCGGTCACGGCGACGAGATCGCCGATCTCTCCCTCCAGGAGGATTTCGCGCGCCTTTCTCGTCACCGGATAAAAGCGCTTTTCCAGCATCAGCGCCACGCGGTTGCGGCCATTATCGGCCCTTCCGATCCGGTCCACCTCTTCCGCGGTCAAGGCGAGCGGCTTGTCAGCGATAACGAAAATATTCCTTTCAAGGCATGCCTCGATAAGGCCGGCGCGCAGACCGGGCTCGGCAATCACGGCGGCGCCGTCGATTTCGTGCGCAGCAAGAAGCGCATCGAGATCTGCATGGGCCGAAATGCCGAATTTTTCGCTGAAGCTGCGGCGGCGCTCCTCGTCATGATCCGCCACGGCCACAAGCTCGACGTCTTTACGTCCGGCAAGGCCATCAGTGACATAGCTGACATGGCCATGCGCAGCCCCCAGTATGGCAAGTTTTTTCACGGACATCATGCGTCTCCCACGTCACTCATGACAATTCTGCGCCCGGTTTCAGCGGATCTGTAGATCGCGGTGATGACACGCACCGCTTCGAGACCGTCACGGAAGTTAATATCCACCGGACGTCCGTCGCGGATCGCATCACGGATATCGAGCCACTGGTCGACGTGACCGCGAATGCCGATGCCGACCTGACTGCCCGCACCACTTTTGATCGATGCATCGGCAGCGGCTGGCAGCAACTGATCCGGGAATGTCCACTCAACGACATTCGTGTGATTGATTGCCACGTGACCGCGATCCGTGAACAACATCAACGAGGCAGGGCGCCCCGGAGGCGTTGCCGTGCTGGTGATGATGATGCCCCGCGCGCCGTTTCCGAAGGTCAGAAGGGCCTGGCAGAGATCCTCGCTACCACCGTCGCGTCCCGCGACATTGGTCGCCTCCGCCATGACGCTTACGACCGGACCGAAAAGCCAGAGCATGAGATCAAGCGTGTGGATACCCTGGTTGAACAGCGATCCGCCACCCTGTACATGGAGCTTTCGCCACGGCTTTTCATCGTAGTAGGCATCCGAACGGTGCCAATAGACCTGACCTTCGATGGCAACGGGCCGCCCCAATTCGCCAGAATGTAGACGGCGATGGATATCCTGATGCTGCGCCTCCAGACGTCGCTGCGACATGGTGGAGCAGACAAGGCCCGCCATTTGCGAACACCGATAAAGATCGATCGCCTCATCGAGATCAACAGCCAGCGGCTTTTCGACAACGACATGCAGGCCCTTATCCAGCGCCGCCCGCGCCGGTGCATAATGGCTGCCGCTCGGCGTGGCGATCACGATCACGTCCAGATCGGCCTCTTCGATCATCGATGCAGCATCGGGGAAAAGGCACACGTCCTGCGGCGCGGCGAAGAGTTCAAGCTCCTCTGCGGTACCGCCTGCGACGGCGGTCAGCGCGATACCTTCAACGGCACCGATTGCATCGCGATGGACCCTGCCAATTGTTCCAGGCCCAACCAGCCCGACCTTGATGACCGACACATCTGTCTCCTTCCTGAGCGAGGGCATTATAGACGATATCTATGCAACCGATTTCAGAAAATTTTGCAATAGGCATTGCGCTAAAATTATAAAATTATTGGAATTAACAGTAATTCAGACCTTTTAACAAAATAATTTGCATAAAAATACTATTGACTTATGCAAGCGGTTGCATTTTTCTGAAGCCAGCAAATGAGGAGTTTACATATGTCATCGTCATGGCAGGTCGATCGTCTCGTCATCCGAAGCGAAGCGTCGCGCAGCGATATGGCCAAAACGGCCAGCCTTGATCTTGCCGCCACCCTGCGCCAGCTTCTCGCCGCAAAGGATCGCGTTTCGGTCATGTTCGCCGCCGCCCCCAGCCAACAGGACACGCTTGCCCTCCTTTGCCGGGAAAAGGCCATCGACTGGTCGCGGATCACCGCCTTCCACATGGACGAGTATATCGGGCTTGAGGCCGGCCATATGGCGCGTTTCGCCAACTGGCTCGACAGGTATCTCTTCTCACACCTACCCTTCGGCGCCGTACATCGCATCGAACCGCATCGCTTCGCATCACCCGAAGCCTGCGCTACCGATTATGCCTGCCGCCTCGCTGCTGAGCCGCTCGACCTCGTATGCCTGGGTGTCGGCATCAACGGCCATCTTGCCTTCAACGATCCGCCGGAAGCGCGGTTCGACGAAAAAGAAGCGGTGAAGGTCGTGACGCTTGCGCAAGACTGCCGCGCGCAGCAGGTGGAAGACGAATGTTTCGCCCAACTGACCGACGTGCCGCAACGGGCGATCACCGTTACCATTCCTGCACTTCTTGCCGCAACCAGCATGATATGCATCGTGCCCGGCGCACTCAAAAAGGAGGCGGTGACCCGCATGCTGACGGGACCGGTTACGGAAGATTGCCCCGCGAGTATTCTGCGCACCCATAATCAGGCGCGGCTCTATATCGACAGTGATTCCATGCCCGACGTCGACAGGAGGGCCGCATGATTGTCGGACGCGACGCCCTCAACGGACAGGTTATCGGCCTTGCCGTCGAAAACGGCATGATCGCAGCTCTGCACCCTATCGAGGAACACAACGGTGAGGATCTTCCTTGGCTCGCGCCGGGTTTTGTCGATCTGCAGGTGAACGGTTGGGGCGGCCATGATTTCAATCATCAGGATATCACGGAAGAGTCGGTACTCGCCATTGCAGCGGGGATGCGCAGCCAGGGCGTCAGGGCATTCCTGCCGACGCTGATCACTGCATCGATCGACACGATCTGTAATGCTCTTTCCGTCATTGCGACCGCCCGCAAGAAACATCAATGGCTTGCCGGGATGATCCCGGGCATCCATGTCGAAGGCCCTTTCATCTCACCCGAAGACGGCGCACGGGGCGCGCATCCACGGGAACATGTCCGATCCCCTTCCTGCGAGGAGTTCGACCAGTGGCAAAGGGCCTCAGGCGGAATTGTGCGGCTTGTGACGCTCTGCCCGAAGCAGGCCGATGCCCGCACTTTCATTCATCACCTGCGCAACGCGGATTGTCTTGTTTCGATTGGGCATTCCTCGGCCGAAAGCGCTGATATCGCCGAGGCATCGCGGGCGGGAGCCGGCTTCAGCACCCATCTCGGCAACGGCATCTCGCAGACATTGCCGCGTCATCCGAACCTGATATGGGCACAACTCGCCAATGACGGGTTACAGGCAATGTTTATCGCCGACGGCCACCACCTGGACCGGGTAACCCTCACCGCCATGTTGAGAGCAAAGGGTGTGCAACGATCAATCCTTGTCAGCGATATGGTCGCGCTCGCGGGCATGCCGCCGGGCCGCTACCGGCAGCCGGTCGGCGGTGACGTGGAGCTTTCCGCCGAGGGCCGCCTCTCCATGGCGGGTACGCGAATGCTCGCCGGCGCGGCAAAACCGCTTTCTGATGGCGTCGCATTGGTCGCCGCCCTGGAAGGGTTCAACCTTGAGGATGCAATCACCATGGCCGCAGTCAATCCGGCAAAGGTGCTCGGCCTCGAAACCGGTCTGCGCGAGGGTGCCCCGGCGGATTTCGTCGCCTTCCACTGGGCCCCGGGAGAAACGGGCCTGCGTTTTTGCGAACCGGCATCAGGGGCGGAACCTTTCACCTCTCAACAATCATAATGGGGAAGTAAGATGGCTCGGGTGGAAATCCGCAAACTGCATAAACACTACGGCGACTTTCACGCCCTGCGCGATCTCAACGTTTCGATGGAGGATGGAGAGTTCGTCGTACTCGTCGGACCCTCCGGTTGCGGCAAGTCCACCCTCCTCAGAATGATAGCGGGGCTCGAGGATGTTTCGGATGGCGAAATCCATATTGATGGCCGGGTGATCAACGACATCGAATCGAAGGACCGCGATATCGCGATGGTGTTCCAGAACTACGCGCTTTATCCGCACATGACCGTTTACGACAACATGGCATTCTCGATGAAGCTCCGCCGCGCTCCGGCCGACCGCATCCGCAAGGAGGTGGAAGCCGCGGCCGCGATCCTTGGCCTCAGCGACCATCTGGAGCGTTACCCGCGCCAGCTCTCGGGGGGCCAGCGCCAGCGCGTCGCCATGGGACGCGCGATCGTGCGCAAGCCGAAGGTCTTCCTGTTTGACGAACCCCTCTCGAATCTGGATGCGAAGCTGCGCGTGAAGATGCGCTCGGAGATCAAGTCGCTGCATCGCCGGCTTGGCAACACGATGATTTACGTCACCCATGATCAGGTCGAAGCCATGACGATGGCGGACAGGATCGTGGTCATGCAGAGCGGCATCATCGAGCAGGTCGGCTCTCCGCTGGAATTGTACGACCGGCCCGCCAATCTCTTCGTTGCGGGCTTCATCGGTTCCCCGGCGATGAATTTTCTCGAAGGACTTTCGACTGAAACGGATTTCGTGATGTGCGACGGTACAAAAATACCACTTCCGACGCGACTGGGCCACTCCTCAGGCGAGGCGCTGCTGGGCATCCGGCCCGAAAGCCTGATCCTTTGCGCGCCCGACGATCCGGCACGCATCGAAGCCTCCATTGTTTCTGTCGAGCCGACAGGCGCAGAAAGCCATGCCACGCTGATGCTCGGCGGAGAGGAAGTGACCGCCGTATTTCGGGAAAGATTGCCGGACCATCCGGGCGGCGCCCTGTCGCTGAAACTATCCCGTGCCGGAACGCATCTGTTCGACAAGGCAAGCGGGGCAAGGATCGAAAACGGTCAGCGCTAACCGATAAATACAACAATAAAAACAGTCAATTTCATAAGAGGAGAACAGAAATGGCATATCATCCCTTCAAGACGCTTCCCATTGCCGCACTGATGGCTGGCCTTTCCTGGACAGCGCAGGCGGAAACCCTGACGCTTTGGGGCGGATCGCCCGAGCTCGAACCTTTCTACAAATACGTAGCCGGACAAATGAAGATCGCGCATCCGGATTTCGAGCTGAAAGTCGAAACCATTAGCCTGCGCGAACATGAAAAGCGGCTGGCCTTTGCCCTGCCCGCTGGCTCCGCCGCCGATATTGTCGAAATGCAGTCAGAGGCGCCACGTTACGTGCAGTCGGGTCTGTTGGCACCCGCACCGGATAAAGTGGCGGCCTTCGTGAAGGACCCGAAAAACTTCAACGCCGTCTATTCCGCCGCCGTGTCGGATGGCGAGCATATCTATGGCGTGCCGCTTTATCACGGACAGGCTGCACTCTATTACAATGCCGAAAAATTCGCCAAGGCCGGTCTTTCCGGCCCGCCGAAGACGATGGAGCAATATTCCGAATATGCCGCAAAGCTGACCGAACGGGATGCTTCCGGAAATCCCACCGCCAGTGGCTGGTCTATGCGCCTTTCCGGCGGTGGACAGGGCATCAGTGAAAAGTTCTGGATCAATCTTCATCAGTTCGGCGGTACGTTGATCGAGAAGAAGGGCGAAGGCTGGAAAGCGGCGATTGCCAGCGAGGCCGGACGAAAAACGCTAAAGCAATATCTCGAGCAGCTTTTTGTAACGAAGACCGTCAGTCCGCAGATGAAGGCCGATGCGGAAGCATTCGAGCTTGGGCAGACCGCAATGTTTATCCGTGAATCCTGGGTCATCGGCGACATCCTCAAGAAGGCGCCGAACCTGAAATACGCAACCGCGCCGCTGCCCAAGGGCTCGCTGGTCGTGCCGGCATCACTGTTCGTGCCGGCAGAAAACGACCGCAGCGGTCTTGCCTGGGAATTCGTCGAGAAGACAAATGCTCCCGAGAATCTGCAATGGCTGCTGGAGAATGTCGGCTGGCTGCCCTCGCGGGACAATATCGACTACGCCGCCATTATAGCCAAAAACCCGGCGCTGGAAGCCTTTGCCGCACCGCCGCAGGACTACACCTATTTCAGCTTGCCGCCGATTGCGCCCTCAAGCGAAATTTTGACCCGTTTCGCCGCACGTCTGGAAGCTGCTTTCGCCAATCCGGCGCTCGCGACGGACGATGCGGGTATCGATCGCGCGCTTGCCGACGCGGCCAGGGAGATCGACACCATTCTCGAACGGGAAGGCCTGCTGGCGAAATAATCGCCAGCGCCTGAAGCAACGTGCCGGGGACGGCCTTGCTGTCCCCGCGACGAAAGGACCGTCAGAT
Source organism: Rhizobium rhizogenes (assembly GCF_002005205.3). The sequence goes on from NZ_CP019702.2 coordinate 769,595, forward strand.
GAAACGCCGCAAACAATTGAGCTTCGTGATAAGCGCGCTGGCCGTGCCGTTGACGCTGTTCGTGCTCGTCCGGGTCGTACCGATCTTCGAGACGTTACGGCTCAGCCTGTTCAAATGGGATATCATCTCCCGCAACAAGCCCTTTATCGGTCTCGCTAATTTTCAGGAACTTGCTGGCGATCCGCTGTTTCTCGAAGCCCTGCGCAACACCACGATCATCGCCTTCGGTGTGCTGGCCTTGACGATCCCCCTTGCGCTCGGTCTTGCAGCACTCATCCAATATCGCTTTGGCAGCGCATTGGCGGGGTTTTACGAGACCAGCGTCTTCATTCCTCATATCGTGTCGCTCGTACCGGCCGCCATGGCCTGGAAATGGGTTTTCGATGCTCAACTCGGGCCGTTGAATGCTTTCCTCGGCCTCTTCGGCATACCTGCGCAGGCCTGGCTTTTTGATCCTGTCTGGTCAATCGTCTGCATCATCGTCCTGTGTTCCTGGCAGGCGCTCGGTTACGCGGTCCTGATCTTCCTGATCGGCCTGCGCAATATCCCGGTGTCGCTCTATGAAGCCGCCCGGCTGGACGGTGCGACGGCATGGGAATGTTTCCGGCATATTTCCGTGCCGCAGTTGCGGCCCGTGACGCTCTATGTATCGGTCGTCACCATGATCGCCGCCTTCAATATTTACGGGCAGGCTTTCGTGCTCGCCTCGGACTCTCAGGGCGCGCCCGGCAAGCTCGTCAGGGTGCTCGTGCTCGACATGCTGGAAAACAGCTTCCGCAATTACCGCGTCGGATACGCCGCAGCGGAAGCCGTGGTGCTTCTCGCCATCGTGCTTTTCCTGACGGCCGGTCAATTCGTTTTCTTCCGTGACAAGGCGGCGCGCCGATGAACCACACGTTACAAAACCGGAAATCCGGGCGTTTTTCCCTCCAGAAATTTATCGTGGACATCATTCTGACCGTCTTCGGCGTGCTGATGATCCTGCCGCTCATCATGCTCACCGCCAATGCCTTCAAGACACCCGCGGAACTCCTGGCGTGGCCGCCGAGGCTCATTCCGCAATCGCCGACGCTGGATAATTTCTCCTCCGTCCTTACCGAAACGCCGCTGTTGATCTGGATGGGCAACAGTCTCGCTTTCGCGGCCATTTCGACGGTCGCCATCGTTCTTACGTCGTCCGTTACCGGTTATGTCCTGGCGAAATTCCGCTTTCCCGGCGTAAACCTGATATTCTTCGGTGTACTGGCTACCGCTATCGTACCGTTCGAAGTATACATGATCCCGCTTTATCTCGGTGTGCGGCAACTGGGGTTACTGAACTCCCTTGGCGGACTTCTGGCCGGCTATCTGGTGATGAGCTTCGGCATCTTCCTCATCCGGCAATACGCGATCTCTTCCATCCCCGACGAATTGATGGAAGCCGCGCGCATGGACGGCGCCGGCGAATGGTGGATCTTCTTCCGCATTGTCCTGCCGCTGATGCGCGGTCCGATCGGCACGCTGACCGTTCTCGCTTTCTTTCAGGCATGGACGACCTTCGCATGGCCGATGGTCGTCAATACCGCCCGCGACAAATACGTTCTCGAGGTGGGGCTTGCCCTTTTCCAGACGGGCTTCACCGTCGATCTCGGTCGCCTCAGCGCCGCCGCAGCCCTGTCCCTGATCCCGAGCGTCGTCTTCTTCGGCGCGATGCGGCGGAACTTCGTCAAGGGCGTCGCCGCCAGCGGCATGAAGGAATAGCGGGGAGGCCAACCTCCCTTTTCCTTCGTTCGCTAAACGCCATTCATACTATCAGAAGAGGACTAAAAATGCGGCAGACTTGGCGTTGGTTCGGCCCTTCCGATCCCGTATCGATCGATGACATGCTGCAGGCGGGGGTCGAAGGTGTCGTCACGGCGCTGCACCATATCCCGCCTGGCGAGATATGGTCACCGAAGGAAATCGGCCGGCACCAGCGGGAACTTTCCGTCATGCGCGACGGTCAGCCATCCGGCCTGATCTGGGAGGTGGTGGAAAGCCTGCCCGTTTCGGAAGATATCAAGCGCCAGAGCGGTGCCTGGCGCACGCATATCGAAAACTGGAAGACCAGCCTCTCCCATCTGGCCGACGCCGGCATCCGCACGATCTGCTACAATTTCATGCCGGTCCTCGACTGGACGCGCACCGATCTCGCCTACCGCCTGGGCAACGGCGCAACCTGTATGCGCTTCGATGCTGTGGATTTCGCTGCTTTCGATCTTTTCCTGCTCGAACGCCCCGGCGCCGATGGAGATTTCGATGCAGAGCTGATCGAAGAAGCGCGGCAGCGCTTCTCAGCGATGGACGATCGCCGCAGGCAGCAACTTGTCGCAAATATTGTGTCCGGCCTGCCGGGGGCGGCGACCCATATGACCATCGATGAGGTGAAGGCGCATCTTGATCTCTATAGCGGCATATCCGCCGACCGGTTGCGCCAGAACCTGCTGGATTTTCTGGGCGAGGTTGCGCCTTTCGCCGAGGATTTAGGCCTAAGCCTATGCTGCCACCCGGACGATCCGCCATTCCCGCTGCTCGGCCTGCCGCGCATCATGTCGACCGAAAAAGACTATCGCGATCTGACCGACGCCATCGACATTCCGGCAAACGGTATCACGCTCTGCACAGGCTCGCTTGGCGCCCGCAGGGACAACGATCTGCCCGGCATGATGGCGAGGCTCGGCAGCCGGGTGCATTTCCTGCATCTCCGCAATGTGGCGCTGGAAGACGGACGCGCCGGCGGCTCGTTTCATGAGGCTGCTCATCTGGAAGGCAATACCGATATGGTCGCCGTCATTGCCGCGGTCCTTGCCGAAGAAGCCCGGCGCAAACGGCATGGCCGGGACGACTGGCAGATACCGTTCCGCCCAGACCATGGCCAGAACATTCTCGACGATCATGTTCGCCAGACCCGACCCGGTTATCCGGCCATCGGCCGCCTCAAGGGACTGGCGGAACTGCGCGGCATCATGACCGCGATATCCCATCCGATGTTCTCCAAGGAGCGCAACGGATGAAGCTTGGCGCCGCCAGCAAGCCAATTGTCGGCAGGGCCGCCCTGTGGCCGAATTATTGGCCGGAAGCGCACGGCTATGGCATAGTCCACCTAGGGCTCGGCAATTTCGCGCGAGCCCACCTGCTCTCCTATACCGATGATGCGCTCGCGGCGGCAGGCGGTGATTGGCGCGTTATCGGCGCCTCCCTGCGGGGTTCGACGGTCGACGACCTCCTTTCCCCACAGGATTACCGTTATACGCTGCTGGAAAGAGGCGCAGAAACGAAAGCGACAGTGATCGGTTCGCTTCATTCGGTAGTTTCCGGGCAGGCACGTATCCCCGACCTGCTCTCGGCCATGAGCTCTGCGCAATGCCGCATCGTCAGCCTGACAGTGACGGAAAAAGGCTACGCGCTTGCCGGTCATGGCGGCCTCGACACCGCCCATCCGGATCTAGTCCACGATCTGTCGGAACCGGGATCGCCCCGTGGCGTCATCGGCGTAATCTCAGCCGCACTCGCCGTGCGCCACGCAACCGGCCTTCCACCTTTCACCACCATCAGCTGCGACAACCTTCCCGATAACGGGCGAAAGCTGAGGGAAGGTGTGCTGGAATTCACCCGCACGGCCTATGGGCGGTCCCTTGCAGACCAGATTGCGGCGGAAGGAGCCTTTCCTTCCACCGTCGTCGACAGGATTACCCCAGCCCCGGTCGAAACGACCTCCATGCTGGCCTTTGCGGAAACCGGTTATAACGACCTCGCCGCCGTGGAAACAGAACCGTTCCGCCAATGGATCATCGAGGACAATTTCTCCACCGGGCGCCCCGCGTGGGATACCGCCGGAGCAATATTGGTACCGGATATCCGCAATTATGAGCGCATGAAACTATGGATGCTGAATGGCACCCACTCCCTGATCGCCTATTGCGGCTGCCTCGGGGGCAAGCCGTTCGTCAGGGATGTGATGGCGGATCCGGATCTGAAGGCGCTGGTCTCCCGGCACCTGCAGGCGGCATCGGCCGCGATCGGACAACTCGGCATCGACCTTTCGGACTATGCCGAGAAGCTGAAGGAACGTTTCTCTAATCCGGCAATTGCACACGCGACCGCCCAGATCGCCATGGACGGCACCCAAAAGCTCCCGCAAAGAGTGACTGCTCCCGCCCTTATGGCCCTCGAACGCGGCACCGACTTTCAGCCTTTTGCTTTCGCAATCGCCGCGTGGATCGTCTACGCCGAACGCTGGGCAAAGGGACTAGCCGATTATGGGATACATGATCCCCACGCCATGATTATTCGCGATGTATTATCCAGCCCCACCACAGATGCGCAACTTCTGTCGGCGGTCCACCGAAGCTTCCCGTTGGTTCTACCGGCACAGCTCATGGGTGGAGATTTCGAGGTGGCGTTACGAAGAAGTTTGACAGAACTGCGATGAGCGGTCGTGACAAGGTAAAAGCTTCATATACGAGACAACCCTTATTAAGGGTGGAGTGTCCTAACGCCGTTACGTCATCAAATGTGGCCCGCCCCTCAAACCGTTGTCGATTAGTTCTATCGCGCGCCATGGGTTGGGAGTGAGTGCATCCTGCGCCTACATCAAGGACCGTGTCGTTATTTCATCAGAGAGCTTTGATATCAATGAGTGCAGAAGAACGCGTCTGTGGGACCATGTTGATGAGGGATTTCCAGAATCCGTGCCGGAATTAGGATACGATCAACTTCTCTGGAAAGATCAAATTTGTGGCGGCCTGGCATAGCCGTAGCATCACCTGTTGATTGGCACTGACGGGTTGGAGTCCCTCCCACCAGCGTCGCGATGTGCCAAGGTGGCCGATGCATTACGTCACCTACAGAGGAGGCATCTATGGACGACGTTAGTATTATTGGCGTTGCGGGGGCAACCACCGATACCGACATTCGCTGCAAGTCCTGTTTAGAAATGAGATATCTCCACACCCTTGTCTTTCTTCTCTATAATCACTCCCCAGGCAGCAAGAATTTGGGTTCCAGCGCCACAGGCGGATGGCTTGCACAGACCGTTATCCCGCAAAGGTCGTGACCCTGATCCATTTCCGACGTGCCGGGCGACGATCCATCGGAATCACCTCCGGCACGACCGTCTCTTTTAGGTTTCAGTCACCCGCAACCAAAATCTTCTGCGATAGCGGCGCGCCCTGAAATTTCTCGTAAATGCGGTTCAATTCGCCGTTCTTGAGGTTGGTGCGCACCCAGTCGTCGAGATAGGCCCTGAGCGTATCATCGTGCTTGCGCAGCCCGATGCCGACATCGAACTCGGCGATGACAAACTTCTTTTCGATTTCCTTCGTTGGATTCTGCTGCGCCACGCGGGTGATGACCGCTGGCTCCTGCACGACTATGTCCACCTGACCACTGGCAAAGGCCGTCATGTTGGTGGATTCATCATCGAAACGGACGATTTCGATACCGGGCACCGGAAGCTTCGACAGCACGGTATCACCTGTCGTGCCACGCGTCACACCCACACGTTTGCCGGACAGATCATCCTGCCGCGCCAGCGCAAGGTTCCTCGGCGCGGCAACGAACTGCACGGCGCTGGCGTAGGGCACCGAAAAATCGATGACCTTCTGCCGTTCCAGCGTGATGGAGAAGGTCGAGATCACGACATCGGCGCGGTTGCTGACGAGAAAGGGGACGCGATTCGGGCCGGTAACTTCGACGATTTCCAACATAACGCCGAGATCCCTGGCAAGAAGGGAAGCGGTCTCGTAATCTGATCCGGTCGGTTTCAGTGCGTCGTCCTTGTAGCCCCATGGCGGACGGCCGAATTCCAGCGCGACACGGATCTTGCCGGCAGCTTTGATTGCAGCCAGTCCATCCTGCGCCGCCGCGGGCATTGCACCGGCGACGATTGCACCGAGACCGGCAAGAAGCAGAGTTCTGCGTTTCATGTTTCCCTCCCGTGGATTGAATTCAGTGCTCAGTTGCTTCCGAGATGAACTCGGACAGTTCCGGCGTCGATGGATTGCGGAGGATATCGGCGGAGCCCATCTCGTGGACCTTGCCGTCCTTCATGTAGATCACCTTATCGGCCACCTTGCGGGCAAAACCCATTTCATGAGTGACGAGGATCATAGTCATGCCATCGGCAGCAAGCTGTTCCATCACGCGCAGCACTTCGCCCGTCAGCTGCGGGTCAAGCGCCGAGGTAACCTCATCGAAAAGCATCAGCTTGGGTTCCATGGCCAACGAGCGTGCAATCGCCACACGCTGCTGCTGGCCGCCGGAAAGCTGTTCCGGGTAGCAATCCATTTTTTCGCGCAGGCCGACCTTGGCGATCACCGCCTCGGCAATGCCGTGTGCACCGGCACGCGCAATGCCCTTGACCAGGCGCGGGGCCAGCATGACATTTTCGGCGACGGTCAGATGCGGGAAAAGATTGTAGCTCTGAAATACGATACCGACGTCGCGCCGCAGCGCCTTCAGGTCGACATTCGAATCTTCGAGCCTGTGTCCGCAGATGACCATCGAGCCGCCTTGGATCGTTTCGAGCCGGTCCATGCAGCGCAACGCCGTGCTCTTGCCAGAACCGCTCTGGCCGATGACGGCGGCGACCTCCCCTTTATTGACCTCGAAGGTCACGCCCTTGAGGATTTCGAGAGCGCCGAAGCTCTTGCGAACATTCTTGAGTTCAACGATTGGCGACATTGAGCTTCCTTTCCAGCGCCCTGCTCTGAACCGAAAGGGGATAGCAGACGGCGAAATACATCAGCGCGGCGATCCCGAAATAGAGAAACGGCTGAAAGGTCGAATTATTGATGATCTTTGCGTTGTAGGAGAGTTCGGCATAACCGACGACCAGCGACGCAATGGAGGTATTCTTGACGATCTGCACCATGAAACCAACCGTCGGCGGCGTGGCGATGCGCAGCGCCTGGGGCAGGATGACGGTTCTCATCCGCTGCCAGCGGCTAAGCCCGAGGCATTCCGCCGCCTCCCATTGCGGTTTGGCTACCGACTGGATGCAACCGCGCCAGATCTCGCCAAGATAGGCGCTGCTGTAAAGCGTCAGTGCGAAGGTGGCGGCCTGGAGCGGGGTCAGGGAATCATAGCCCAGAATGCCGGGCCCATAGAAGCAGAGGCCCATCAGCACCAGCAGCGGAAGACCCTGCATGATTTCGATATAAACGCTCGTTCCCTTCGAAACCGCCGGTATCGGCGAAATGCGCGCCATGGCGATGATGAAGCCTGCAAGACCGCCGAAGAGAAAGGTCAGGACACTGAGCACGACAGTGCCCCAGAGTCCTTCCAGAAGGGAAATGATGAAAGTCACGTTCATGTTGATGGCTCCGGGATCACAACGGCGTTCCGAGCTTGCGCCGACGGGGAAAGAGGGCGAGGCCGAGCAGGGAAAAACCGGCACGCACCACCACCGCAAGGAAGAGATAGAGAATGCCGAGCACTACGAAGACCTCGAAATTGCGGAACGTGTCGCTCTGGATGCGGTTGGCCATGCCGAACAGTTCTTCCACTCCCACCGAGGAAAGGATGCTGGAGGCGAGCATCAGCAGCACATACTGGCTCGACAGTGCCGGATAGACCCTTTCCAGGGCGGGCCGAATGATGACGTGGAGATAGGTCTGCGTCCGGCTCAGGCCGAGGCACTCCGCCGCCTCCAGTTGGCCGCGATGGATGGATTCGATGCCAGCGCGGACGATCTCAGTCGTATAGGCGCCGATATTGATGGTGAGTGCGATGGTTGCACCCGCGAGGATGGGAAGGCGGACACCCATGCTGGCGATGCCGAAGATCAGAAAATAGGACTGGATCAGAAGCGGCGTATTGCGGATGAACTCCACATACACGCCCACCAGATGACGTGCCCAGCCGGGGCCGCCAGTGCGCACCACCGCGCAGAAGGCGCCGATCAATATACCGAAAACGGTGCAGAAGAATGTGAGGCGCAGCGTCGTCCACGTACCCTGCAGAAGCAGCGGCCAATATTCCAGCACCGCCTCAAAATCGAATTCATAGGTCATGGTCGTTTCTTCGCCTCACATTATTCATTTATTTGGCTTCCGCCAGAACCTGCGGTGGAATGTCAGTCTTCTGGAACTGCTTGTAGATCGCCAGCAATTTGCCGTTGTCGAGATTTGTCCTCACCCATCCGTCGATCCATTTCTTCAGTTCGGCATCTTCCTTGCGCATGCCCACGCCCATGGTGGCGGTGCGGAGCGTCAACTTGGGCTCGAAGTCCTTGCCCGGGTTCTTCTGGTTGATGAGATCGACCAGAGATTGCGCGATCGCCACTATGTCGAGCTGGTTTGAGACGATCGAGATCATTGTCGTCGCCTCGTCCTCGAAGCGCACGATCTCGGCATCTGGCGCCATCTTGGTGATATCCTGGTCGTTCGTTGTCCCGCGGGTGACCGCAACGCGCTTCTCGGCGAGATCCGCGAAGGATTTGATCTCCATGCTCTTCGGCGCGAAGACTGAGGTGGTGTTGCCGGAGTAAGGCAGTGAAAACGCTATGGTTTTTTTGCGTTCATCAGTGATGGAAAGCGCAGACATGATGATGTCGGCACGGTTCTGCATCAGGTTCGGAATCCGGTTGGCACCATTGGTGGCGACGATCTCCATCTTCACGCCGAGATCGGAGGCGAGAAGCTTCGCCGCCTCGACTTCCGAACCGGTCGGATTGAGGCTGTCGTCCTTGTAGGACCACGGCGGCACGCTGAGATCGATCGCGATACGGATGACGCCGGCACTGCGGATTTTCGCGAGCGCGTCCTCCGCCGAGGCCTGTGCGGTTGCAGCAAGCATGATCGCTAGCGTAGCCACGATATTTTTCAGGTTCTTCATTCAATCCTCCCAGTTGAAGTGACAACGTCAGACGGACGGCGGAAATGTTTCGCCGATGCGTTGCGCATATGGTTCCAGCGCCGCGACGATGACTGGGTCCAACGCCACCCCAGCCGTGCGCGCGTCCTCCACGCGCACTCGGGCGCGATCACCCGGCACTCGCACCGCATCCACACCGGGACGCGGCGGATTGGCATGGCAGGCGTCAATCAGCCATGTCGTCTCGTCCAGAAAGGCATCCGATCCGCCAAACGCAGCCGGATCCATCACCTGCAGGAACGTGTTCATGGCGATGCCCGTCAGCTTGTCCTTACGGCCGACGCCGCTGAGCCCCTGCGTCAGAGCCTCAACAAGCAGGGCCATCGCGTAGCCCTTGTGGCCATGGTCCAGTCCGCCGACCGGCAGAAGTGAACCGCCGCCACTCATCAGCACCTGCGGATCGTCTGAGGGGTTGCCTTCGGCATCGAGCGCCCAGACGCCGGGATAGAGGCGACCAGCCTCTGCGAGCTGCGTGGACCGCTTGATCGTGGTGATCGAGCAACTGATGTCGAGCAGGATCGGGTCACCCCGGCCTGGAATACCAGCTGACAATGGGTTGGGAGTGAAGATGCCGCGGGTGCCGCCGAACGGAGCCACCCCACCGGAGGCCGGCCCGGAACAGGCCAGTTGCACCAGAAGCCCACGCTCGGTCAGTCGCGGCAGATAGGTCGCCAGCGCGCCAGTATGGTGTCCGTCGGCAATCGTCACCGTCACCACGCCGTGATCGGCGATGCGTTCCAGCGCCAGATCGATTGCCCGGTTGATGAGCCAGGCACCCGGCAGGCGCCTGCCGTTCCAGGCAACGCAGGCGCCGCGGTCGGAGCGCACTTCGTAGCTGCCTTCGTGGTTCATGCCGCCGCAGCGAATTTCCTCGAAATACCACGGAGCGATGGCAAGACCGTGGGTGGAATGCCCCATCATGTCGGCGGTCAACAGGCAGTCTGCGACCTCACGAGCCACCGTCTTCGTCATGCCGCTCGCCGCAAACAGCCGCGCGACAAGACCACGCACAGCCTCGACGTCATAACGCGCCGCAGGCCCTAGGCCGCCCTCACTTTGCATTTGTGACCTCGGGCGGCAGATCGATGCCGAATGCCGTCTTGTAGACGCCGTTCAGGCTGCCGTCGGCGAGGCCGGCGTTCACCCAGGCGTTCAGCTTTTCCAGAAGGGCAGCCTCCCCCTTCCTGATGCCGATGCCCGTGACATTGGTCTTGAGTACGATCTTCGGCTCAAGCCCGGCTGCCGGGTTCTTGGCATTGACTGTTGTCAGCAGCGCCGGCGCGGTGACATAGTAGGATGCTTGCCCGCTCAAGAGCGCGGTGATGGAGGTCGCGTCATCCTCGAACCGTATGATATCCGTGCCGGGAAGCGCCACTTTGGTGATTTCGGCATCGTTGGTCGAGCCGCGTGTCACCGCCACGCGCTTGCCGACGAGGTCGTTGAGCTTGCCAATGTTCTCGGCCCGTGGCGCACCAACGACAATCTGAATCGCACTATAGGGTTTGGAAAAATCGATCGCCTTCTTGCGTTCGTCGGTGATCGACAGCGTCGAGATGACGACATCCGAACGGCCGGATACCAGATAGGGAATGCGGTTGGCGGCAGAGGTAGGCACGAGTTCCAGTTCAAGCTTCCAGTCGGCGGCAAGCTTCTTCGCCACCTCGACTTCCGAACCCTTGTATTTGCCGGCTTCGTCCATCGCCGAATAAGGGGGAGCAGCCGGATCGATGGACACACGAAGTTTGCCTTTTTCAGTAATACCCTGCAGTGCATCTGCACTGGCAGAAGAAATCATGGCAGGACCGGCCAAAACAAAAGTAACAGTGACGAATTTCATAAGAAAATTTAGATTTTTCATTGGATCCTCCCAATTATTATCTCATATTACGAGAGTTTAATTCAGTTCAGAATGTGAACATACGATTTTTTCACTCTTATTGTTTTCCCGTCTCACAGTATGAGAATTCGAATTGACGCACTACAAGCTGTGAAGCGTCGTTCAACACTTGCCGTGTGTCAGCATGAAATTGAAGAGAAGTTCGATCTGCCCCTCAAGCATATGGGTACCATCGCGGGTAAAGCAGCCGGCATCGGCCGCAGCAATCACGAGCCGGGTGGGGATCGGATGGGTGATAACATCAGCGACGACCATGGCCGGCGACAGTTCCGCAGGCACGACCGGTAGCGGATCACTATCGTGTAAACCTGCAGATGTGGCGTTGACCACGATTTCGGTGCCCGCTGGCACAGAGGTTCCCACGGATACGCGGCCCGGATAGGCTGCAGCCAGTTTCTCGTAAAGGGCATGCTCGTTCGTCTTGTTCAGATCGTGGAAGGTCAGATGGCTTGCGCCTTCCTCCAGCATCGAGACGCCGATGGACGACCCCGCGCCGCCCGCACCGACCATGAACACCTTCTTGCCCACGATGGAACGCCCGGCCTTGAGAATGCCGGATGCCAGGCCCGCTCCGTCGAAATTATCGCCGAACCATGTGCCGTCCGGCTCACGCCGCATGGCGTTTATGGCACCAAGCACCCGTGCCCGGTCGGACAGGCGGTCGCAAAAGGCGGTTGCTTCGAATTTATGCGGCAGAGTGATCAGGATGCTGTCCACGTTAGGCATTGCCTTCAACACCGGCAAGGCGCTTTCCAGATTGCCTTTCTCGATATGCAGCGGCACCAGCATGCCGTCATAATTTGCATTTCGCATCCGCTCAGTCAGCCACCCAGGCGCCAGAACTTGCGCGATGGGCGAACCGATGAGGAAATGGACCCGGGTCTTGCCGGTTATGCTTGGTTGCGTCATTACGGTGTCTCTTTTCCTGCCGGTGTATAAGGCGGTCTTCAAGGCCGTGAAGAATTCGGAGGCAAGGCTGCCTCTTCACGCAACACAACGTTATCCGTTTCAGAGGAATTGATATTTGCCGGCACCTCGGCGCCGACCCAGTCACCGGCGATCAGGTTCTGGTAGAGAGTCATACCGGCCTCACCGCCACTGCACGCGGCGGAAGGGCAGTATTTCGACATCCTTCCAAACGCCGTCCGTGAAATAGACTTCGCTCTCTATGTAACTGTCGAGCGCTGCACGATCCGGAAACTCGCAAAGCACGACAGAGCCGACCATCCTGCCTGCATCATCGATGAGTGCGCCGCCGTCTATGATGCTGCCTTCCGCTTTCATGGCGTGAATGCGCTCCATGTGCTTCTCGCGGGCGGCGAGGCGTTTGTCGAGCGTACCTTCCCGCCTGTCATCACGGGCAATGATGGTAAACTGCATGCCGTCTCCTCACACGATCTTCGGGGCGGGAGACGGGGGCTGCAGTGCATATCCCCTCGCCTCGTAATCGAATTCAGGGAGCCTGTTCACTGGCTCTGCCTTGTTGACCGGCGATGCGTAATAGGCACGGATTTCGTGGATTTTCGTCACGTCATCATTGAAGATGTACCATTCGTCGCCGCGCAGCACTTCGCCAATGGCGGTCTTCCAGTGGGTCCACTCGATCACAGCTTCACGTCCGTCGGCAGCCGCCAGCACTTTTTCGATTGTCCAGCGGGAGCCGAGCGTCTTCACGCACCAGACCCAGCCGTCGGCAATCGCGCCAGCCCCCCGCCACGGCGCGCCGGGAAGCCCCGGCGGGAAATAGTGGACGGCGTCGTCCGTGAAACAATCGACAAGAGCCTTATGGTCGGCGGCGTTGCAGGCGTCGAAATAACGCCGGATAAGTGCCTCGGCACGTGCAGCAGGTGATCCGCTCATCGTTCACTCCGCCGCCTGGTTGCGGGCACGCCATTCGGCGTATTCCTTCAGCGTTTCCTCATTCGGCGGATAGGTACCCCAGAGCGATGCGCCGGCATCGATCTTGGTGAACAGGAACTTTTCGCGCTGTTCCTGTTCGTAGGAATCGGTGGCGAGTTCGGTGGCTATGGCACGCGGCACGACCACCACGCCATCACTGTCGCCGACAATGATGTCCCTTGGATAGACGGCAACGCCGGCGCAACCGATCGGCAACTGCATGTCGATGGCACGGTGATAGGCCGGACGGGTGGAGGCGGTGTTTGCCGAACAATAGGCCGGAAACGGCATACGGGAAATCTCGGTGCCGTCACGGAAAGCACCATCGGTGATGGCGGCTGCGACGCCCTTGCGCATCATCCTCGTCATCAGCATGTTGCCGGCAGACGCCGCGCGTGCATCATTCCGGCTATCGATGACCAGCACCTGGCCGGCGCTGATGGCCTCGACGGCTTCCCACTGGATGTTGTCTTCGCCGCGCTTCTTCAGATCACCGAGATCCCAGTCCTTGTCTTCGCGGGAGGGAATGAAGCGAAGCGTAAAGGCTTCCCCCGCAAACGGGCTGGCATCCGGGTTGAGCGGCTTGAGGCCGACGAGGAACTGCTGGCGAAAGTTCCGTTTGAACAGCTGAGTGGTTAGTGTGGCGGTTGAACAAGCCTTGAGCTTGTCCAGGGTCTCTTTGGAAATTTCAACCATAGGACATCTCCTGAAAATGAAGGTGTGTGTCAGGAACGGGCGGCAATCGCCTCGTCCACCATGTCGAACATCGAATATTTGGGCTGGAAACCGAGAATGGCACGCGCCTTGACGTTACTGCCATGGGTGCGGCCGAGATCGACGGGGATCGTTGCCTCGACCACGCGCCGACCGGTCTTTCGGGCGAGATAGGGAATGAATTCGCCGAGACTGACCGGTGAAACCGGGGCAAGATTGAAGGTTTCACCGATGGCTTCCGGCTTGTCGAAAATCAGCAGCAGACCGTCGACAATATCGCGCACATCGACCAGTTCCTGGGTATGCGGAATGCCGTTGACGTCACGTGGCAAAAGCAGCGGCTGGTCGTCCGCCACCAGTGGCTCGAGGATCGACAGAATCTGGTCCAGTTCCGAATTGGACGTGGCACCGGCATGATGCGTGCTGCTGGCCTTCAGGCTGCGGACACGACTATTGACGTAGAAGGCCGGGCCGGCATATTCGCCGTCCGGATCGATAATCTCATGCGCCGCTTCAGTATGGGAGAAAACGGCCGTGCTGATGTCGAGCTGCTTTTCCGAACGCTGGTAGAACTTCACCATATCCTCGCCGAGAACCTTGGTCATGCCGTAAAACGTATAGGGTTCCCTGGGGTGGTTTTCATCCGTCGGCCGGTAACGGGCAAAGCGGGTCGGATAGACCTGATCACTGGATGCGAAGACCATGCGGATGTGGCGCTGCCGGGATTGGGTGGCCACGGCGCGTAGCACATTATAGGTGCCCATCACATTGACATCCCACAAGAGATCGCGGGCGCCGGGCTGGAACGAGATGACGGCCGCCATGTGGAACACGGCCTCCACGCCTTCCATGACCTTTTCGACATCGGTGAAGCTGGCGAGACTGCCGGTATGGCAGAGAATACCCGCCGCCTCGGTTGCTGCGCGGTTTGGATCACCCGCAATAGCGATGGTTCTTACATTGTGGCCGCGCTTCATCAAGGCAGCCGAAAGTACGCCGCCAACCCGCCCGGTGGCGCCGGATACAAAAATTTCCATGTCTCTGTCCTCACAGCATCTCCGCCGGCGGCAACGATGCGCCGCCGTTGTGCAAAGCCTGCTTCCCTTCGGTTCTCGGCTGGCGATCTCCTCGCCGCCAGCCATTTCAATCTATCGAATTTTGCCTGCCACGAAAGTGGTGATCTGTGGTCAGCATCGCTGCCGTCTCACATGTTGGGATCAGGATTTGACCGCGTAATGTTCCAGCACCTCAGGATCCGGCGCAAAACCTATTCCGGAACGGGACGACGAGCGGAGTTTGCCGCCTTCCGGCCGAGATGTTTCGGCGATCCAGGCTTCCGGATCGACGAAGAGATATTCGACCAGCGTCTGCGCCGGCATCAACGGCAGCAGAGCCAGTGTCGCAAAATAGCCGGGCCCGAAATAGGGTGTGTGCGGCATGGGCGTCTTGCCTGCCACTCGGCAAGCCTCGGTGATGCGGATGAATTCAGACACTCCACCAGCCTTGGTCATGCTTGGCTGAGGGTAGCTGACGCTTTGGATGACGCGGCTGAAATCAAAGGCGGTAGAAGCGTTTTCGCCCGTTCCTACAGGGATTCCGGCGGCCTCGAGAGCAATCATCGCAGCATAGTCGTCCGGTGGAAAAACCGGCTCCTCGACCCAGAATACATTGTTTTCGCGAAACACGGGCGCAAGCGCCTTCGCCTCCTCCACCGACCAGGCGCAATTGGCATCAACCATCAGCGGCACGTCGGTGCCGATCGCCTGCCGCGCTCGTGCAATCACCGCCGGTTCGACTTCGTGCAGTTTCACTAGACGATAACCGAGATCGAGCGCCCGCCGGCACTGTTGTGCTACCAGATCGGCATCACCGTAACGCACCAGACTGGCATAAGCGGGCCGCTCGGTATTCTCCGCCGCACCGAACAGGCGCCACAGCGGCAAGCCCTGCCGTTTCGCCGCCAGGTCCCACAATGCGATGTCAACACCAGAAAGCGCAAAGAGCGTGATTCCATACCGTCCGAAGAGGTGCAGCTTCTTCTGAATGCCCATATTCCATGCGGCAATGTCGTCAATTCGTTCACCGACAACGAAGGGAGCGATCATGCGCTCGACAGCGGCCCTCACCGGCTCCAGACAAAAATAAGCAAAGGCTTCGCCCCAGCCGACGTGACCATCCTCGTCCTCAACCCGGACCAGCACCATGTCCAGTTCGTGCCAGCGGCTCGGGGTGCCACCGGTGCCGGCCCCGCCGTCCACAAATGGCATGCGCACAGCGAAGGTCTTCAGCGAAGCAATCTTCGGTACGGGGCGGGATGCGGTCTCGGGCATGATATCCTCTTTTAGGGTTTGCCGATCGTTTCCGGTAGTCCGCGCTCGCCCACATTGACGGAAAGCAGTTGCCCAGAAAGTGGTGCGTTGTTCAGGCTTTCCCGGGTCTGCCCGGTGCGGGCGCTGGTGATGAAAAGATCCGACAGATCCTCTCCCCCAAAGGCGACGCCGATCGGATTTGGAATAGGCAGGGCAATGGTGCGCTGGATTTCGCCGTTTTCGTCGAGCTTGATCACACTCCAGCCATCCGAAAGGCCGATCCAGGCGTTGAGATTTTCATCGACGGCAAGGGCACAGGGTGATCCTGCAACCTTGGGGATATCCGTGAACTTGCGCCGGCGCCGTGTCACCGGATCGAGAAGCAGGACACTTTGCCGAGTCGGCTGAACCACATAAAGCCCCAGTTCCCCAGCAAATGCGATATCCGTCACGTCGCCAGCAAGCTCGAAAACGGGCTCGAAGCCCGCCGCGATCGTCCACGGTCCGATACGGGTAAGATTGGCCTCGGCATCGAAGGCTGCCGCCCATATGGCGCCCGCCATGTCCGTGCGCAGAGCACGGATGAGTAATGCGCCAGAACCGCCGACCCTCTGCTGGATACCTTCCGGTCCGCAGAGAACGACGTCGCCCCCGGCCGAAACCACGAAACCGTCCTCCGAAAGGCAAAGCGTTCCGATCCGTTGCGCAAGTTCGTGCAAATAGAGAAGGTCTGCGCCACCATCGCCATCAATGCGGATGGCAGGCGCAAGAAGGTCTGCCCATACCAGCGCATTGCGCCGGCCGTCCCAGCGCGGTGCCGCGCCGACATAGGCGGAATGGGTCGTCCAGACACGAAAGCCACCCGAATGCTGCACGGCCGCCTTCAGGGTTGGTGTCAACTGGGTTGAAATGCGTCTCGCTGCCTCGGCCAGTTCCGTGCCCAGTTGCTCGGCCCGTTCCGGCGGCATGCGGAAGGTAGGACCGGCCACGCTGATCGCCGCCAATGGACGGCCACCGTCATCAAGGATGGCCGCACCGACACAACGCGTGCCAAGGACAATTTCCTCATCGTCTATGGCGTAACCGCGAGCGCGCACAATGGCGAGATGTGACCTCAATTGCCTGGGATCGGAAATGGTGTTGGCGGTGAAGGATTGCAGTTCGCCTGACAGAAACGTTTCCAGTTGCGCCTCGCTCAGATGCGCGAGTATCGACTTGCCCTGGCTGGTGCAATGCATCGGCTTCAGAACCCCGAGCCTGGCACTGGAACGTTTGTCATGGGCGCTTTCGAACCGGCCGAGGGCCAGGACATAGGCACCCTCCTGAACCGCCAAGTAAGATGTCTCGCCGGTCAGGTCACGCAGGCGGCGAAGCTCCACCGAAGCGATGGAGGCAAGATCGGACGACGACCACGCATTCTGCGCCAGTTCGAGGAAATTGAACCCCAGCGTATAATTCTGCGTCACGGGGTCGGGACGTATGAGGCCTCGCGCGATGAGGGCAGCAAGAATACGATAAAGCGTAGCGCGGGGAATGCCTGTCTGCTCCGAAAGCGCCACCTGCCCCACCAGCCCCGGCGCTCTTCCTATGATTTCGATGATATCGCACGCCTTGCCAAGAAGGGCCGTGCCGGCCACGTTCTTTGGCGAGATTAGATCCGTCGACCACTGTACATCGTTCATGGACATGCCCCCGCTTCTAAACCCAATCAATGAGACGATCCACATAAACGCCGCTGGAAAGTCCATGTCGAGCGTGAATATGCCCACATCATGAGACGCCGGCATAGCAAGGCGTCAATGCCCGTCACATTTGCCTGAAAGGCGGATTTCAATCTCGCCCGTGAGACGCTCGCCGGGAGAAAGAAGGGCGGCGCCGGTTTGTGACGGTGACAGCCCGAGATTCCAGGCATTGGCGACATGCGTGGTGGGTTCGACGCAGATATGGGAGGGGGCGCCGCGATGGACGACGAGAAAGTCGAACGGTGGTGAGGCCGTCATCGTTGCGGTTACATCGCCGCCCAGTGAAATCCGCGCTCTCCCCCACGCCTCGAAATAGGCGGTTTCCACATACACCGGCTGGTCGTTTCCTGCCGTCCGGCTCCGTTCACCCCCAGGCAGGTAATCTGGACCGTGTGGCCAGAGGTAGCCCGCATCGGCAACGATAGGGTGGCGGGAAGCGAAATAGGGGTGCCAACCCATACCGGCAGGCATGGGACGAGTCGACCGGTTTTCCACTGTCATCGTAAGGCGCAGACTTTCGCCATCCAGTTCAAAAACCTGCTCCGCGTGAAAATCCCACGGCCAGTCGTCATCTGCCCGGTAATCGAGCCGCATCGAAAAGAGGTTCGCATGATGCACGCCCGCCATCCAGGGTCTGGCATGGCCCGGACCGTGCAAAGTATGCGGCATGGCGGCGGGGTGTGGCCGAAGGGTAACCACGTCCTCGCCCACCGCGATCTTTGCCCGGGCAAGACGATTGTGATAGGGCACGAGCGGATAGGCCCCGGCCCGGGGCCAGTTGATAACGTCGAAACCGTGTGGCTCAGTGGGAATGACGATGTCGGAGCCGTTTTTAGCCCGAAACACCAGAAGCCGGCCGCCCATCCCCGGACAAAAGCTCGCGGAAAGCTGTGCCGACGCGATGTCGTAAACCGTCGTTCCGTAAAGTTGTCGCTCCATAGCCCTCGCTCCCTGTCTGAGATTGCCTGCCGAATGGGATCGGCCGGTCATGGGCCTGAAATTGCGGTCGCATTTGGAAACTGACAATGTTTCTTTTCCTCTTGAGGGGAATGCCGCCCATATGGTGAGATTTTTCTGACGGGAACCAGAGGCAGCCAGGCACTCCATACGCGGCGAACGCCCATCAGATCGCCGTATCGAAACCGGAGCCTGTCCCTTCCGCCGGTCTCTCTTGGGATATGGGGGCAGCTTCACGGAAAGCTCACTGCCAAACGGTGGCCAACATCAAAGATTTGATGCGTGGCACGGCAAGAGATAGACTGTCTGGTCTTACTACTGCATGACCGTGCAGTTGATGGGATCCGAACCAATAACCCCGTAAATCCGATTTCCACAAGCGATATATTATATAGTTATAACAATGCTTTAAGACGCCCTAAGGATTGAGCTGAGCGCCATACCTTGTGGTGCCTGATCTAATCGTGAATTTCCATATGGCCGAATTATCGAAGTCGTTTCGACTTTAAATACCGTAGTGTTAGAGGAATAGCTAATTCTAATTTCGACCTATCCTGGGCTCCCCTTCTTGAAAATTTAATATCACGGTATTCAAGCTTTTCGCCACGGTGGACTATTTGCAACGACTGCTTTGCCTAAATAGGATAGAGTCATGAAGGTAAGAGAAGCGCTCCCGGATATTGATATCGCTGCTGGTAGAGACCCCCTACTGTTCATTATGCGAATGGTCTCCTTACCGGAGTCGAAGGCGGAGATGACTGTAGAGCTCCATACGGATACTTACTGCAATGAGGGTCTGCATTTCGCCAATTTCTTTTTGCCTAGAATCTCTGAAAACTTAAGATCAGGCGGGTAACTGACTGTTCGACCCGGCGAGGTTAGAGTCCACGTAGAAATGCGCTCCGCCACGTGGCAATCCGATCATCCAACCAGGGACGAGTATGTATCTTTCTGCTGACTGGGGTGCTTTGGCGCACCGAATCGTAGTTTTAGGCTGTTGCGCGATAGTGTAGCGCAGGATTTGGTTGCGGGGGCAGGATTTGAACCTGCGGCCTTCAGGTTATGAGCCTGACGAGCTACCGGGCTGCTCCACCCCGCGTTAACCGACTTTTTGCGTTCGCAAAAATGTCATTCCCAGCGCAAGTTCGCAGAACTTGTCGCGAGAGCGTAACCGCATTGCGGTTATGCTTGGTGCCGGAGCAAATTGCCGAAGGCGATTTGTCTCCTTTAAGGGACGCACGAGGCGTCTTTTTATTATTATTCTGGTCTTGAACGACAAAAGGCCGCATGAGCGGCCCTTTTGTATCGGCTGGGCCGAATTTTGTGATTGAGAAGATTTGATGTTGCGTTTTGCAGACCTGGCAGCGACCTACTCTCCCGCGTCTTGAGACGAAGTACCATTGGCGCTGGGGCGTTTCACGGCCGTGTTCGGAATGGGAACGGGTGCAGCCGCCCCGCGATAACCACCAGGTCGGCAAAACGCAACATGCTCCATGTTTTCACATGGAAACTGCTGTTTCGAGAAGCTGGAGAGCCAAAGCTCTATTTAATTTACACGTCTTTCTGTGACCGATCCGTATCCACCTTTGCTCAACAGTGAGCGAGGCAGCCATACAGACCAGAGGTCGTCGCGCCCTGTGGCGCGGCCCGTCCGGAGCCCATCGGGCGTCAGGACAGAACAGATCATCGAACTTTGTTCGATGAACATATTCAATGGGAACGAAGAAGTCGATCGAGCTATTAGTAACGGTAAGCTTCACACATTGCTGTGCTTCCACACCCGTCCTATCAACGTGGTCGTCTTCCACGGCTCTGATAGGGAACACTCGTTTTCAGGTTGGTTTCCCGCTTAGATGCCTTCAGCGGTTATCCATTCCGTATATAGCTACTCTGCTATGCCCTTGGCAGGACAACAGATCCACCAGAGATACGTCCATCCCGGTCCTCTCGTACTAGGGACAGATCCTGTCAATATTCCTACACCCACGGCAGATAGGGACCGAACTGTCTCACGACGTTCTGAACCCAACTCACGTACCGCTTTAAATGGCGAACAGCCATACCCTTGGGACCTGCTCCAGCCCCAGGATGCGATGAGTCGACATCGAGGTGCCAAACAACCCCGTCGATATGGACTCTTGGGGGTCATCAGCCTGTTATCCCCGGCGTACCTTTTATCCGTTGAGCGATGGCCCTTCCACACGGGACCACCGGATCACTATGACCGACTTTCGTCTCTGCTCGACTTGTCAGTCTCGCAGTCAGGCGGGCTTATGCCATTGCACTCGACGACCGATTTCCGACCGGTCTGAGCCCACCATCGCGCGCCTCCGTTACTCTTTCGGAGGCGACCGCCCCAGTCAAACTACCCACCATACACTGTCCCGGATCCGGATAACGGACCGCGGTTAGACATCCACGAAGATAAGGGTGGTATTTCAAGGATGGCTCCACAAGAACTGGCGTCCCTGCTTCAAAGCCTACCACCTATCCTACACATGCCTTGGCGAATGCCAGTGTAAAGCTATAGTAAAGGTGCACGGGGTCTTTCCGTCTGACCGCAGGAACCCCGCATCTTCACGGGGAATTCAATTTCACTGAGTCTATGTTGGAGACAGCGGGGAAGTCGTTACGCCATTCGTGCAGGTCGGAACTTACCCGACAAGGAATTTCGCTACCTTAGGACCGTTATAGTTACGGCCGCCGTTTACTGGGGCTTCAGTTCAGAGCTTGCACCCCTCCCTTTAACCTTCCAGCACCGGGCAGGCGTCAGACCCTATACGTCGTATTGCTACTTCGCAGAGCCCTGTGTTTTTGATAAACAGTCGCTACCCCCTGGTCTGTGCCACCCCATCATACTTGCGTACAAAAGGGTCACGCTTCTTCCGAAGTTACGCGTGCAATTTGCCGAGTTCCTTCAACATAGTTCTCTCAAGCGCCTTGGTATACTCTACCTGACCACCTGTGTCGGTTTCGGGTACGGTCTATACGGTGGAGCTATTTCCTGGAACCTCTTCGCCGCCCAACCAATCCAGTAAGGTTGAACAACACACGAGATCCGTCACTACCACCAGGCCCACGAATATTAACGTGGTTCCCATCGACTACGCGTGTCCGCCTCGTCTTAGGGGCCGGCTAACCCTGCTCAGATTAACTTTAAGCAGGAACCCTTGGTCTTTCGGCGAGGGAGTCTCTCACTCCCTTTATCGTTACTCATGTCAACATTCGCACTTCCGATATCTCCAGCAGCCCTCACGGGTCCGCCTTCACAGACTTACGGAACGCTCCGCTACCACTTGCGATTACTCGCAAATCCTCAGCTTCGGTGCATGGCTTTAGCCCCGTTACATTTTCGGCGCAAAGACCCTTATTTAGACCAGTGAGCTGTTACGCTTTCTTTAAATGATGGCTGCTTCTAAGCCAACATCCTGGTTGTTTTGGGATCCTCACATCCTTTCCCACTTAGCCATGACTTGGGGACCTTAGCTGGAGGTCAGGGTTGTTGCCCTTTTCACGACGGACGTTAGCACCCGCCGTGTGTCTGCCGACTAGTACTCCTCGGTATTCGGAGTTTGGTTAGGATCAGTAAGACGGTGAGTCCCCATAGCCCATCCAGTGCTCTACCCCCGAGGGTATTCGGTCGACGCTCTACCTAAATAGATTTCGCGGAGAACCAGCTATTTCCGAGTTTGATTGGCCTTTCACCCCTAGCCACAAGTCATCCCGAACTATTGCAACAGTTATGGGTTCGGCCCTCCAGTTGGTGTTACCCAACCTTCAGCCTGCTCATGGCTAGATCACTCGGTTTCGGGTCTAATGCAACTAACTCAATCGCCCTGTTCAGACTCGCTTTCGCTGCGCCTACACCTACCGGCTTAAGCTTGCTAGTTACACTAAGTCGTTGACCCATTATACAAAAGGTACGCCGTCACCCTTGCGGGCTCCGACTGTTTGTAGGCATCCGGTTTCAGGTTCTATTTCACTCCCCTCGTCGGGGTGCTTTTCACCTTTCCCTCACGGTACTTGTTCGCTATCGGTCATGCACGAGTACTTAGGCTTGGAGAGTGGTCTCCCCATGTTCAGACAGGATTTCACGTGTCCCGCCCTACTCAAGGACAATGACTGTTCTACGCGTAAGGGGCTATCACCCTCTATGGCCGACTTTTCCAAATCGTTCCGCTTTATTCATCATTGCCACTGGCCTGGTCCGCGTTCGCTCGCCACTACTTGCGGAGTCTCGGTTGATGTCCTTTCCTGCAGGTACTTAGATGTTTCAGTTCCCTGCGTTCGCTTCTTACCCCTATGTATTCGAAAGTAAGATACCTTATCACAATGCTTGGAAACCCAGGCCGTTCGTTAAAACAGACTGGATTTTCCAAGCATTTAAGGTGGGTTGCCCCATTCGGAGATCCATGGATCAAAGCTTATTCGCAGCTCCCCACGGCTTTTCGCAGCGTATCACGTCCTTCTTCGCCTGTGCATGCCAAGGCATC